>CALXYT010000038.1 GCA_944393045.1 uncultured Succinivibrionaceae bacterium
ACAGACAGACAGACAGACAGACAGACAGACAGACAGACAGACAGACAGACAGACAGACAGACAGACAGACAGACAGAGATTGTCGCAATAATTAAGCTCTGTCAATACATTTTTGGAACTATTTTTATTAAACTATCTGATATAGCTACGATAACAAGAGGTGGAAATTTCCAAAAGAAAGATTTTGTTGAAACAGGTGTTCCTTGCATACATTACGGTCAAATGTACACTCATTACGGAATTTATGCTCATAAAACAATTACATTTGTAAGTGAAGAAACTGCTAAAAAGTCTAAAAAAGCAGTAAAGAATGATATTGTAATGGCTGTTACCAGTGAAAACATTGAAGATGTATGTAAGTGTACTGCTTGGCTAGGAGAAGACGATATTGCAATTAGTGGCCACACAGCAATTATTCATCATAACCAAAATGCTAAATACTTATCATATTATTTCCATTCGCAAATGTTTTATCACCAAAAGAAGTTTCTTGCACATGGAACTAAGGTAATTGAAGTAACTCCTAGCGCTTTAGCAAACATCACCATTCCCCTCCCTCCACTAGAGGAACAGGAACGCATAGTAGCAATTTTGGATCGTTTTGACAAACTGTGCAATGACTTAACAGAAGGATTACCAGCCGAAATTGAGGCACGTAAAAAACAATATGAGTATTACAGAGACAAATTACTCACCTTTAAACAATTGGAAAAATAACATATAGAGGTAATTGAAATGTCGTATTTCAACATAGTTGCTGAAACAAATGAAAACACAGTTGTTACCGAATATACTCCTGTAAGAAATCGTACTCAGCAATACCAAACAGAAAAAGAACTCGAAAAAGAGTTCATCAGAATGCTTACCGAACAAGGGTATGAGTACTTACCTATAAAAACTGAAAAGGATTTGATAAGCAACCTCAGAGCTAAACTTGAAATACTAAACAATTACCAATTCTCCGATAATGAATGGGAGCTGTTCTTTAAAACATCTATTGCAAATTCCCAAGACGGCATTGTCGAAAAAACTCGTAAAATCCAGGAAGATTATATTCAGTCATTAAAGTGTGATGATGGCACTACCAAGAATATTAAGCTTATTGATAAAGTAGCTATCCATAACAATATTCTGCAAATAATTAACCAATATGAAATAACTAACGCAGATGGCGCAAAATACAATAACCGCTATGATGTAACTATCTTAGTTAATGGCCTACCTTTAGTTCATATTGAATTAAAGCGTAGAGGTGTGGTTTTAAGAGAAGCCTTTAACCAAATCAATCGCTACCAGCGTGATTCCTTCTGGGCTGGCTCTGGATTATATGAATACGTTCAGTTATTTGTAATCTCAAATGGCACTAACACCAAATACTACTCCAACACTACACGCTTTAACTCTATAAAAGAATTAAATTCCCATAAAGTACGTGAAGGTAAAACCAGTAATAGTTTTGAGTTTACCTCATTTTGGGCTGATGCAAAAAATAAAATCATTCCTGATTTAATCGACTTTACAAAAACCTTCTTTGCAAGACACACCCTACTTAATATCTTAACCAAGTACTGTATCTTCACCACAGAGAACCTACTTCTGGTAATGCGTCCATACCAGATTACCGCCACCGAAAAAATCTTAAACCGTATTGAACTTGCCAATAACTATAAAAAGTACGGAACTATTGAAGGTGGTGGTTTTATATGGCATACCACAGGTTCTGGTAAAACCCTAACTTCCTTTAAGACTGCACGCTTAGCTTCACGTTTAAGCTATATCGATAAAGTACTCTTTGTGGTGGATCGTAAAGATCTTGACTACCAAACCATGAAAGAATATGACCGTTTCGAAAAAGGAGCAGCTAATAGCAATACCTCAACATCTATCTTAAAAAAGCAGCTTGAGAACGCTGAAGCACACATTATTATCACCACTATCCAAAAACTTAGTACTTTTATTAAGAAATACCCAGGTCATAGTGTCTACCAGAAACATGTGGTAATAATCTTTGATGAATGTCATCGTAGCCAATTCGGTCAAATGCATCTGGCAATTACCAAGAGCTTTAAGAAATATCACCTCTTTGGTTTTACCGGCACCCCTATTTTTGCAGAAAACAGTGAAGAACCTAAAGGTACCAACCTGTATACCACCACCCAAACCTTTGGTGATAAGCTTCATACCTACACCATTGTTGATGCTATCAATGATAAAAACGTATTACCTTTTAAAGTGGACTACCATAATACAGTAAATTACAAAGATGACATCAGAGATAAAATGGTTAAAGATATTAACCGTGAAAAAGTAATGTTAGATCCTGAACGTATAAGTCTTATTACCTCCTACATTCTTTTGCACTTTGACCAAAAAACTTACCGTGGTTCAACGACTTATACTCTAAACACCTTAAATAATATCACCGAGGTTGCAAGTGGTAAAAAGACTGCCCCTGAGAACAAATCCAAAAAGAACTTAAGCGGCTTTAACTCCATACTAGCAGTTGCCTCAATCCCTATGGCAAAACTCTATTACGATGAGTTTAAAAAGCAAATGGAGAGTAACTCTCTCCCAAAACTGAAGATTGCTACAATCTTTAGTTTTGGGGCAAATGAAGAGGAAAGAGACGAAGATGATAATGATGATGGAATACTTGATGAAGAAAACTCTGAAAGCACTGCATCTTTAGATAACTCCTCCAGAGATTTCTTAGAAAGGGCTATTGAAGATTATAACGAGATGTTTAAAACCAATTACGACACCTCAAGTGAAAAATTTCAGAACTACTATAAAGATGTATCCCTGCGCATGAAGAACAAGGAACTGGATTTACTTATTGTAGTAAATATGTTCTTAACTGGTTTTGATGCAACAACACTTAATACTTTATGGGTTGATAAAAACTTAAAGATGCATGGACTTATCCAGGCATTTTCAAGAACCAATAGAATACTGAACTCGGTAAAAACATTTGGGAATATTGTCTGCTTTAGAAACCTCCAGAAACAGGTTGATGATGCCTTATCAATTTTCGGAGATGCAAATGCAAGTGGCGTAGTTCTCATTAAAAAATTTAGTGATTACTACAGGGGCTACGAAGATGAGAACGGTAAAAAAATACCTGGATATATTACATTAGTTACTGATTTAATTGATAAATTCCCTCTCGATGTTCCTCAAATAATAGGTGAAACAAAACAAAAAGAATTTATTAACCTTTTTGGGGCTATCTTAAGAACTCGTAATATCTTGCTATCTTTTGATGAATTTGCAGGTAAGGAGCTTATTCAGGAAGGTGATTTTCAGGATTATGTCGGTCGTTATAATGATCTGCGTGATGAATGGAAACGCAAACGAAAAGAGGAAGGTGAAATTGCAGATATTAACGATGATGTAGTTTTTGAGGTGGAGCTTATCAAGCAGATTGAAATAAACATTGACTACATCTTAATGCTTGTTAAGACCTATCATGATAGTAATTCTCAAGATAAAGAAATTATCGTAAAAATCAACCGAGCCATTAATGCAAGTGATGAGCTTAGAAGTAAAAAAGAACTCATTATTAACTTTATCACCAGAAACCGCTATGGTGATGATGTGGTAGAATCCTGGAATGAATATATTATAAAGGATCGTGAAGAAGAACTATTAGCGCTTATTAAAGCAGAAAACCTAAAAGAAGAACCAACAAGAGAATTTTTAGATAATGCCTTCAAAAGTGAAGAACTAAAAACTGTTGGAACAGGTATCAATGAACTGATGCCTCCAGTTTCACGCTTTGGTAATAGTAACCGAGAAGAAAAAAAGAACCGAATTACTGATAAACTTAGAGCATTCTTTGATAAATACTCAGGTTTAGGGATTGGGTCAGAACTAAAACATAAGGAGCATCATGAGGATTAGAACATTAAGAGCATTAATAAATTAAAAGTTTTAAAATAAGATGAGCTTAATAGGTAATTACTGTTAACTGACAGTTAAAGACAAAGTAGCTGCAAACAGAAACACAATGACAAGCTACTAGCAGCAAACTCTCAATTACCCACTTTCAAATTCCACATGTTTACTATACAGTCCTGCTAAGGACTGTATAGCAAAAGAAACTGGAAGTTCTAGAATACTCTAAAAAATAAAAAAACACTTCCCCCAAAAGAATTACTTACCTAATTTACTTTCCACAAATTTAACAGCAGTATCAACCACCTCTTCAATAGATAAGTGAGTAGAATCGAGTACCAGAGCATCAGGAGCAGGTTTTAAAGGAGCTGTTGCACGGTTACGATCTCTATCATCACGCTCTTTAATCTCCCCTAAAATCTTTTGATAGTCAGCTTTAACGCCACGCCCTTCAATCTGTAATACTCTTCTGCGAGCACGTTCCTCAGCACTTGCATCGAGGAATATCTTAGCCTGCGCATCAGGAAATACCACAGTCCCCATATCACGTCCATCAGCAACTAGACCTGGTGCTAGCCTAAAATCACGCTGTCTTTGCAATAAAGCTGCTCTAACCTCACTAATAACAGCAACTTTGGAGGCTGCACTACCAGTTTCTTCATTACGAATAAACTTACTTACATTCTCATTATCTAAAATAATAGCAACAGCATTATTTTCTTCTTTAAACTCTAAGTTTAATGATTTAGCTAAGGCAACTAAAGATACAGTATCATCTAAAGCAATCCCTTTTTTTAAAGCAGCATAAGCAAGCACACGGTAAATTGCTCCAGAATCTAATAACGAAAAGCCATACTTACGGCTTAATCTAATACATAACTCCCCTTTACCAGCTCCACCAGGACCGTCTACTGCTATTACAGGAACTAATGACATAAGAAACTGACTCCTTTAATAATCATACTTTAAATACATTTTACAGGTTTTGGTAAACCTGCAATCTTGGTTGCTTGCAATGCAGGTCCATCTGGAAATAACTTGTAAAGATACATACTATTTCCTTTTTCAGGACCATATTCATTGGCCATAGCTTTAACTAACGCTCTAATAGCAGGAGATGTATTGTATTCTTCATAAAACCTGCGTACAAACAAAACCACTTCAAGGCGTTCTGGGGTTAATTCAAGCTTTAAATCATCGGCAATTTGTTTTGCAACATCAAGATTCCAATCTGATATATTCATCAGATACCCACGATCATCTGTTGGGATTTCTTTACCATTAACGATAAGCATCAATTATCCTTTGCTATAAAAGATGATTAAAAACCTGCGCTATTGTAACATCAAATGAAGTATTTACTCTATTAAAAAATAACTGCTACAAAAGAACAGTTCAAAACCAAAAAACGCTAGCAGAGAATAAAGATAATAAAGTGAAATAAATGAGATGAGTTAAGATAAGATAAAAAGTAAAATACAAAAAAATAAACTAATGAAAGACTAACTTAAAAATTTATACTTTAAAAACTTAGGAATTTTCATTAGGACGGTTTTGCATGGCGGACAGACTGAGATTCGAACTCAGGAACGCTCGCGCGTCGCCGGTTTTCAAGACCGGTGCATTCAACCGCTCTGCCATCTGTCCGTATTGATTTGATGTGTGCATTATAGCTTCATTTTTTTAAAAGTAAAGACCTAAAATTATTTTTTTGCAAAAAACTATAAAAACGTTTACAAATCATACAGTAAAAGACTAACCAAAACCTAACATACCATCTTTCCAGTTTAAAAAATACAAATTTCTCCCCGAGAAAAAACAACTCCCCTAAAAGTCCGCCAATCTCCTGTTGCTAAATATCCATTTCTTCTAACCTAAAACAACCGCAAAAAAATAGAGGCACCCCAAATTGGAGTGCCTCTATTTCTCTTTATCTTTCTGTTTATCCTTTTACATTCTTACTTACTCTTAGGATTTATAGGAGTAATTAAGAAATACCCTTTATAGTAAGCTATGGTTACCTCCTGATTTGGTGATAACTTTTTATAAATTGGATTTGCTTTACTATCAAAAAGAGAAATTGTTTTATGAGCTGAGTTCATAAAGGTAGTAACAGGTTTCTTCTTACCATTAATATTAGTACCTTTATAGTGACCATAAACTACTGTTGATTCCAACAGAGTAATCATAATCTTAAATTCATGCAGTAAAAGATACATCATACATAAAGCAACTACGATTAGACCACCACCAATAAAAGGTAGAGCGTTATAGCGTAAAGTTGATAAGAAGTTCCATGGTAATACTTCTTTATTACCATAAATATCTTTATCTGCTACCTCAAGCTCTAAAAGCTCCCCAGGCATATATGGCTTAGAATAAACAAAGGAGGTTTTTATTTCCTGTTTCTTAGTGGTTATAGTAGGATCTGTTACCACATCAAAAACCACCCCAATATTATAGTTTCCGTCTTTAGTAGGAGTTGATGATACTACTTTTGATAAAACGATATTTACAAAGCCTGAGTTTTTATAACAGTCATAAACAAACGCACACAATAAAGTAATACCTAGCAGCATTAAAGAGACTGCTAATAAGTTAAATGCAAGTCGATGATAAATAAGTTTAAACTTATTGGTAATTTGAATATCCTTGCTATATGAAAAAATATCTACCATAAATCTATCCCAAACTTATCCTAAAATTTAGCTGTTGCCTGCAATAGAATACAACTTAAAAGAACTTTAAAAGCAAGATAGCTCCATTCATGCAATCACAACAAAAATAATTGTGACATATATTGTATTTTACGTGAATTTCAAAATAATGTAAGCAATTATTATTAAGACACGCTCTTTTGTATAAAATTTAATCCGTAATATTACAAGTTTCGAAATATTTCCAAATTAACCTTTAAAAATCAAGCCAATCTCTTATACAACAATCCCCGAATATCCCCCTAACATTCACCAAACATTACCTATATACCACCAAAATGCAGCCTTTATTTTTTCCTAAGACTACCTTAATACTGCCTTAAGAATTCTCCAAAGCCTCCCAAAGCTAACACAAGACCAGCACAGTATCTTAACACCACCTCATAACTTACCGCATGACATCAAGCCTCATAATCTCATAGACCAAACTACCATGGCCTCATCCCTATTCCAATAATATGTCACCATGGATCTTGGATATTCTCTTTTTTATCAGTATTTTTGGCTTTATTTTTTATTCACTATTTTTAGGAGCTGTTTTTTCGTCTCTTTTTTCTCCTTTCATATTTTCAAAGATAATAAAAACTTACACCTTTCTATAACCTCTTAATATAAGTACTTGTAAATTTATTCCTTAAGAGTAGAATAATTAACGAATAAACCTAAGCAGGAACTTGGCTTATACTTAATGCCAAATAACTTTTACAAGGTTCTAAAAAGGTAATAAAGGAAAATATATGCGCAAAGTCAGAAAACCCAATAGTGCTTTTCAGGTACCTGAAGAAGCTAAAGAGAATATGCGTAAAACTATTCGTAAAGCACGACTTGAAGGGAAAGAAATAAAAATGACCTCAGCTAAAGTGCATGGGTGCAACAGATGTGTTGAATGCGATGGTAAATGCCCAACTTAAATAAAGCGCTTAAAGGGGCTCTTAAAACCATCAAACAAAAAATAAAAATAGGAAGAGGTCGTCTTCCTAGATACTACATTTAATGTTTATTCTAGCCTCTAAAAGGTAGGTTTATAAAGAACAATTTTTTCTTTTTTTGAACTTTGGCATAAATTTGTAATCTATCTATACTCTACCTATATTTTTACCCTACCACTTTCTATTAGCTAGCAGTTTTCTAAATATAAGTTTCTAAATATAAGTTACATCAGCTATATTAGCTGCGTAAGTTATATAATCGGTAGAAGCTGTACGCTATGAAACTCTATAAGCTTAACACCTGCCTGATTTTGTTTTTTAAGATTAAGCTATGCTTAAACCAAAGCTTTCACTTAAGCTTAACCTGCCTATTTACTTTCCTTAACTTCTTCTTTGATAGACTTCCCCTTGAAGATATCCTCCTCAAAGTCCTCACCTTCTTCAATTAAAGAAGCATTCTTTGGTTTAGTCAGTAAATAGTTAAAGTAGAGTTTTGTTTCTTCTACAATATCTTTACGTAATAGTACAAGTGCTATTAAGTTTGGTAATGCCATTAAGCCATTTAGAATATCTGCTAAAATCCACACGATTTCTAAGGTCATAAAGGCAGCTGATGCCACAATGGCAATGTAAACCACGCGGTACAGATAAATAAACCTGGAGCCAACTAAGTAAACCAAGGCTGATTCTGCATAGTAATTCCAACCAATAATTGTGGTAAATGCAAAAAGTAATAACCCGATATTTACTACATATACCCCCCAGCTTGCACCCATAGCAGTAGTAAATGCACTGGTAGTTAATGCCGCACCATTTAAATCAAGGTTATGAGCACCTGTTATTACGATACAAATACCTGTAAGCATACAAATAATAATGGTATCAAAGAAGGTGCCTGTCATATTAACAAGCCCCTGCTCAGCTGCATACTTGGTTTTTGCAGTAGCTGCCGCAATAGGAGCAGAACCTAAACCTGCTTCATTAGAAAACATACCACGAGCTACACCAAAACGCATTGCTACTAAAATACCAATACCTGTTGCCCCACCAACACCAGCCTCAAAACTAAAAGCAGATTTAATGATGATAGCAATAGCATTTGGCAAATTGGTGATATTAGAAATTATTACCGCAAAACATCCAACAATATAAAATAATGCCATAATCGGGATAAGTTTAGAGCTAATAATAGATATGCTTCTTAAGCCACCTAAGGTTACTAACCCCACAGCTACTGTAATAAGCACACATGAGGCAATTGGACTTAAACCGAACATAATGGTGTTAGCTTCAACCATGGAGTTTACCTGGCAATAAGTACCAATCCCAAAACATCCTGCCCCGATAGTCAGCATAGCAAATAAAGTAGCAAGAGGTTTGCAGTTTAGACCATTCTTTATGTAATACATAGGTCCCCCACAGTAACGCCCTTTTGCGTCTACCTCACGATACTTTACTGCAAGTAAACATTCTGCATACTTTGTTGCCATCCCGAAAAATGCGGCTACAAACATCCAAAATAATGCACCGGGACCACCCATATGCACCGCTGTTGCCACACCTACAATATTACCTGTACCAATAGTACTGGCTAATGCTGTACAAAGCGCCGCAAAACTTGTAATTTCACCTTTATGGGAAGGATCTTCTCTATTTGAGGTAAATACTAATTTCAAAGCAAGCTTTAATTTACTTACCTGAATAAACTTTAAGATAAATGTTAAAAAAACACCTACAAGTATTAACGAAACAAGTAATGGAGCCCCCCAAATAAAACTATCTATAGCATTGGTAATAGCTAGCATTTGGTCCATTATTGCAGAAGACTCGGCCATTAGATTATCCTACATAACATTATTATGACTTTTATATTTATTATCCTTTAAACAAAAATTTCATCTTTGTTTAACAAAAACCGCATTATTATACCTTTTTTACCTGCCACTTTATAGTACAAGCTCAGAAAAACAAGTAATTACTTACCAAAAACTATGCCAAAATTTATCCTTCAGGCTAAAAACTCCAGGAAACACAAAAAAATTCCACAAATACTCCCCATATTCCCCAAAAACTTACATGATACCCAAATACCAGTATTGACCTTTGAGCCTTTCCGAGTTCAGCAGGAGAAAAAACTTTTCAGACTACCACCTACCTATGCAAACCACCACATCCTACCACTTCCCATAAAAATCTTAACTATGCAAATAATCGTAAATAGTCTGCGCAAGTTCCTTACTAATCCCAGGCACCTTGGCAAGTTCCTGAGCACTTGCCCCCATTACCTCCTGCATACCACCAAGATGCTTTAAGATAGCCTGTCTGCGCTTATCACCAATTCCAGGAATATCCTGCAGTGTGGATTTAGTACGTGCTTTTGCACGTTTATTTCTATGCCCTGTTATGGCAAAGCGATGTGACTCATCACGAATATGCACTACCAGTTGTAATGCCGGATTTTCGATGGAAAGATTAACCTCCTGATGAGTATACCCGAATATTAAGGTTTCAAGTCCTACCTTTCTCCCTTCACCTTTGGCAACACCAATTAAAATTGGGGGAATTAAATCTTCATTTTGAGCAAACTTCTCAGAAATTATTTCCTCTGCCTGATGAAGCTGTCCTTTACCACCATCAATAAATAATACTTGTGGTAATTTGGCATTTTCTAGGGTACTAAAACGCCTTGATAAGGCCTGGTGCATGGCTGCATAATCATCTCCAGGGGTAATATTAGTGATATTAAAGCGTCGGTACTCTGAAGGAACTGGTCCGTTTTTATCAAATACCACACATGATGCAACAGTGTTCTCCCCCATAGTATGGGATATATCAAAGCATTCAAGCCTGATTAATTCATCAACGCCAATTAACTGCGCAAAGGCATTAGTACGCTCATTTATCGTGCTTGCATGTTCTAAACGTGCCTTTAAAGATGCAAGAGCGTTAGCGCTTGCAAGCTTTAAGTACTTTAATTTCTCAGGTGATACCTTATCACCAATCTTAACCTTTCTACCAATAACTTTATCAATAGCCTCACCTAAGGCATCTAAATCATCACCCTGATAATGACAGATAATCTCTTGGGGAGGATTTCTACGGTCATTATGGTTTATATAAAACTCTAAAATAAAGGCTCGTAAAATATCATCATCACTTTCCTCAAGATAAACCTTCGGAAAATAACTTCTGGTACCAGTTAATCTCCCTGCCCTAATAAATAAAACATGCACGCATACAATCCCCTTATCTTTAGAGGTTGCGATTACATCAAAGTCAATATCACGTGAGGTAAAGATAGTTTGATCTTCCTGAACTTTGCGAAGAGCTAAGATTCTATCACGCACAAGAGCTGCTTTCTCAAATTCTAAGTTATCAGAATAGCCCTCCATTTCCATAACTAACTTTTTTATAATCTCTTGATCTTTACCCTCAAGGAACATCTTTACGCAACTAACCATATTGGCGTAATCACTATCGGAGATATTACCGGGAGTGCATGGGCCAGAGCACCTACCTAACTGAAATAATAAGCAAGGTCTTGAGCGTGAACGATATACACTATCGGCACATTGTCTTATAGGGAAGATTTTTTGCAGAAGGTGCAAACTCTCTTTTACCGCCCCTGAGCTTGGATAGGGACCAAAATACTCACCTTTGATTCTTTTAGGTCCCCTATGCATCCCAATTCTGGCATGTCTTTCATTGGTAGCTAAAATAATATAAGGATAAGACTTATCATCACGCAGTAAGATATTATACTGAGGCTGAAATTCTTTTATTAAGTTACATTCAAGTAATAAAGCATCAGTTTCAGAGAAGGTTACGGTAAATTCAATATGCTCAATCTTAGAAACTAAAGCCTTAGTTTTTACATTTGGTAAGTCTTTTAAAAAATACTGACTTAATCTTTTACGCAAATCTCGAGCTTTACCAATATAAATAATGGTATTTGTCGCATCAAACATGCGATAAACACCCGGCTTATGAGGCACAGTTAATAAAAAATCATGAGCATTAAAGGTCATATCTAAACTTACCTAGCGTAAAATTAAAAAAACCTATAAAGCGAATCACTTATAGGTTTATTTCTATTGAATTGATAATAAATTTAATTGATGTTTAATATTTAATTCTAAAATCTTGCTTTAAGGAAGCTACCAGGGAATACCCAAATCTCAGGTCTTTTAAACACTAACTAAAGGCTTTACTCTAAAAGCCGACTCCCAGGTATTCCCCAAAAAATCTTACTCCCTTGAATTCTTAATCTTCCCCAAATCCCTCAAAACATACCAAGTTCTCTATTGGGTTACGAGCTTTATCAAATCTATCAGGAGATAAAGGTTCTTCATCGGTATAGCCTATAACTAAGATATTGATTATCTCTAGGTTATCAGGAATATTAAATTCCTTTCTAACCACATCAGGTCTAAAATAACAAATCCATACAGAGCCTAAACCTAAATCAGTAGCCTCAAGCATCATATGATCTGTTACTATTGATGCATCAATATCGGTAGTTTGCTTTTTATCAAAAGGTCTTGTCCAAGCTTTACCATGGTCACTACATACAATAATAGCTAAAGGTGCTCTATAAATATTAGCAGCAGTATTAAGCTTAGCTAAACCTACTTCACTTTGCACCACTAAAAGCTTAACAGGCTGAGCATTAGCAGCAGTCGGAGCAACTCTGGCCGCCTCAAGAATTTTTAATAACTTAGATGGCTCTACCTTCTTAGCATTATATTTACGCACTGAATAACGCTTCTTTGCTAACTCTAAAAATTCCATATAAAAGCCTCAACCATTCATAAAAACTTTTTATAATAAGTCTATATTTATTTAGACACTAAACCGTATCTTAAAGCAAGTCTGGTTAATTCCACATCACCATTGATATTTAACTTCTTAAATACACGGTAACGATAACTGTTAACCGTCTTTGGGCTTATAGCAAGTTTATCAGCAATTTCACTTACTTTAAGACCATCAACAATCATGGAGGTAATTTGAATTTCACGATCTGCCAGTAACTTAAATGGATTACCATCTTCACCAACTTCTTTACGTGCAGTATTAGCCGAGAATCTTTCAAGTGCCATCATTTGAGCGATTTCAGGTTCAAGATATCTTCTTCCTGCATATACCTCCTGAATAGCTTTAACCATTTCCTCAGGAGCTGCACCTTTGGTTAAAAAGCCATATGCCCCTGCTTTCATAACTTGGCTAGGAATCGGATCATTAGTATGAACGGTAAGCATAATTACCCTTGCATCTGGGTTATATCTTAAAATACGCTTAGTAGATTCAATTCCATCGATACCAGGTAAGGACATATCCATAAGAACAATATCACATTGATGTTGCTTACACCAGGTAACAGCTTCCTCACCGGTAGCAGCCTCACCTACTACAGATATTCCTTTATATTCATCTAAAATCTTTCGAAGACCAGTTCTTACTAATTGATGATCATCTACTATATAAACATTAATCAATTTATTACACCAGTTGCTAATTCAATTTAATTTTACTTATCTTATAGACCACTGTAACGTATAACACAAGTAACTAAAAACTATTAACTATTATATTTCTTATCGAACATTTGACAAATATTTTATCTAAAAGCTTGAACTTATATAAAACTTTTTTGATTTTTAGCGATATTATGTTTAAAAAAAGTACAATAACCATCCTAATAACCTCCCCTCCAACCTCCAACTAATCTCAATCCCCATAAAAGTTCTGTTATGCTTTTTCATTACCCAATTAAGACATTACTCAAATAAGGTTACCAAATTTCCCCACATTACCCCCATAAACAAATCACCGTCCTAACCTACCACCTAAACAATCTCAGCATTTACTTTGGTAACCACTCATCCTTGCATAAGCAACTCCTCACTCCACCACAATTTCTCTACAAGAACTTGCACAATCTTTGGTTTTTGATAAAAACTTACTAAATCTTCTATCAACTTTTAAAATTAATGCCCACATTTTATCCTGATACTTAAAAATCATGATATAAAATAAAGCTAGCAGTTCGTAAGGCTTAGGACTTTAGAAATATAAAAAATTTATAGGATATGAGCATGCCTGCATGCTCATATTTAAGAATACCACTCCCTAACAGAAGTGATAATGATTTTAAAACTTTTTAGTATCAAGGGTTTCGTACATGAATAATGAATTTTTTATCCAAACTTCTGCACGAAACCTCTTAAACTTTTGCTAATAACTCAATCCACTTGCTAATAGTGATTCTTTGAGCTTTATCATCTATACCTTCAGTAAATACTTGCTTAAAGGCATCTTTAATATCATCTGGCAAGGCATTCCAAGTTTGATTATCAGCATGATCTTTAAATCTAAAATCAGAACCAACACCATTTGAGATATTTAAAAATGGCTCCAGTCCTTTAAAGAGTATCTTAAATAAAAGTACTGCCACCACAAAATTAGCTGATGATGCATCTGCACAAAGATTATCATTCTTAGCTAGTTCTGGTGCAATATTAGCCCCAAACCCACGAGAATATAAATAATCACCTACTTGCATTTGCTCAAGGTTTTCTAAAACAACTTTCTTATCCAAAGTTACTAGGATTGACTCTAAATGCTCATCACCAAGGAATACATTAAGTTTTTCGAGAGAGTTAAGTTTTTCTAATAAATCTCTGGCAATTGCCACTAAATCAGCAAATTCCCCATCCTTAATAATTACCCCCTGTCCTCTAAATAATTGCTTGAGACTCTTGGCTTTCGAGTGCTTAATAACCACCCCCACTAAAGATTCATGCAAATTCATTACAGGCTTAATCGGCCAGCATACACCATCTAGGGTAATTTTTTGGGAGAGCATGGTGGTAATTTTTTCGGATAAGGTTTTTGTAAAATAATCCTGGTTAAAGATTTTTATTGCTAAATTATCCTTAAAATCAAACACCGAAATATCGCTGCTCATTACTAATGGTTTATCTAAGGTACAAAGTTCATGATCAACATATACCTTATCTGAGAATGTTGGTAATAAAACCTCAAACCCATCGTCCATAGCAACTTTGGCCTTACCACTAACCTCAAAAGGTACTACCTGTTTTTTAACATCTGCATTAACCTCATCTACAGCAACAGCGCTGGATGCCGCTTCTACAACTTCAATAGTTTCAGATGAGGTAACTCTGGTAGTAGTTACCGACTGAGTCTTTACATCTTGCTCCTGGTTATGAGTTTTTATGCGGTTTTCAATATAATCATTTATCTTCTTAAGTTCTTCACTGGAGCGTTCAGGATTAGTAACAACTCTATGCTCAAACTTATTATTACTATCACTTAATAATGTAGCATCAAACCCAGCAACTTCTCTGGTCTTACGCTGAGTATTACGCCCTAAATACGCTCTCTTATGAGTATCATCATCAGTACGATAAAGATTTGTTCTTGAAAGGTCACGCTTAATACCAACTTCTGATCTATTAGTTGCCTCATAACGGCGTAAAGCTGCTTTACGCTCAGGAGTCATCTCAAATTCCTCAAAACCTGTAGTGGCAGATTCTTTTACATCAGAATTTGGATCAAAGACAAAATCTCCTTCTGAACCTTTTAGTTCATATTCCTCAATTGCTTTTATAATAGCAATATCTTGGTTAATCTTAGCTAATTCCTCAGCCTTACGCTCAGCCTCAGCCTGATCTACTTCATGCCTGATAAGATTATTAATGCGATGACGCTCTTCTAATTTTTTACGGATCTCTTCATTTAAAGTAAAAGATGAAGTAGAGCCACTTAACTTAACCTTTTGAGGGATATGTTGCTCTTTACGTTTTTCAGGTATTGATGCTTTCTTGGCTTCTTCTAAAGCTTTTTCTTTAGCTAGCTTCTCAGCCTTATGTTTTTCATGTAGCTTTGCTTGTTGCTCTTTGCTTAATGAAAAACCCTGACTTACATTACTTGAGCTTAAGGTATAAGATTTTGGGGTTCTAGGAGGTTTAACGATAGTTTTTTGGTCATCATTAGACGCACTTTTCACCTGGTTCCCAACATTGCCTTGCTTATCTTCCTTATCCTCTTCTTGATCTTGTAACTCATCCTTAGCATCACCCGCCACATTATCTAAAAATTCGTCTTTTGATGGAACAACATCAACTAAGGTAACCTTAGAGGTATCTTCACTATCAACCACTGCCTCAGTAACAGTAGCAGGCATTTCATTTACTGTTTCAGTAACACTTAATTTACCTTCCTGTTCAGACACCTTTAAGTCAATACCACCAACCTCAGTAATAACTTCTTTTACTTCTTCTTTTTTAGGGACATTAAATCCTAAAGTTACACCTGTTAACCCAACTTTCTTATGTTCAGCTTTTTTGGTTGTCTCAGTTTTTTCAGGTGAATTTACCTGAGGTTTTTCAGGGGTTTTATTCTCGGCTTTTACGCTAGAGGTAGTTTCAAGCTTTTCAGGTTGGTTTTTCTGAGCTTCTTCCTTCTTATCAGGATCTTTTTTAGGTTTAATATCCTGAGATTTAATATCCTTGCCTAAATATGAATCTTGAGGCTTAGTAGCTTGAAGCTTTTGCTCTGATTTTGCTGGTTCTGCAAAGGTTTGAGGAGCCTTTGGAGAAGTATTTTGGGATACATTCTGAGGTTTCTTTAAACCTACTTTTTCATATATGGATTTTTGGGGTTCTTCTTTCCTAGAAGTTCCATCTTTAACTTCTGCATTCTTTACTTCTGACTCTTTAACCTCAACCTTCTCTTTTGCCTTAGGTTTAACGTTAAAGGCTGGGATTGAACTTGTTAGAGTAACCTTTTTATGCTCTACCACTTTCTCTGGTTCTACCTTTGAAGGTACTTCTTCCTTCTCTTCCTTAACTTCACTCTTCTTAACTTGAGATTCTTGCGCTTTAGTAGTTTCCTGTTCTTTCCCTGTTTCTTTTGTATGTTTTTCCAATGAAGGTGCAGAAGTTTCCTCTTTCTTAGAAGTAACTTTTACTTCTTCTTTAGCATCTTTCGTTAGCGTTTCTTTTTGTAGAGTTTCTTGATTTGCTTTAGTTATATTTTCAGGAGTCTCCGTTAAAGCAGTAGGATTAGCATTTTGAGGGACAATTGGGGTATCAGATGCAGTATATGTTTGAGTAGATTTTGCATCATGCTTGTCTTTAGATAATTTAGCAACCTTATTACTAAACTTAGATTTTAAAGAAGATAAAGGTTTTAAAATGGCAGCTGATAACTTACCACCTTCCTTATCATTATTCTTAGCATTCTTTGCTTCTTCAATCTCTGCCATAGTAGCAGTTAAAGATACTGTGGTATGTTCTGCTGCTAAAGAAGATGGATCTTTTTGAGGGGCGATATTTTCATCCGCCGTTGCTTTTTCTGTTACATCTTCTACTTTTTCTTTAACCTCAGCTTCAGAAGCTTTTGTCTCTACGTTAGCTTTTGGTTCAGGAATGGTAACTACTTTTACTAATGGATCTGATAACTCCTCATTTACTACTGTATTATCAGCAGTAAATGAATAATTATTTAAATCAGCAGCAACCACTTGCTGAGATTTATCTAAATCCATTACCTCTTTATCGGCAACAACCTCAGTACTTAAATTTGCTAAACCCGGATCTATTACAGTCTTTTTAGCCGAAATCTCAACCTCAACTGCCTTTTCTTCATTAGTAAGCTCAATACTAATGGACTTATCTACTTGCTCAGCATGAACATCAATAGATGTCTTTGACGCATTTACATTAGAACTTACACCAACACCTCCAATCTTATTTTCTTTATTTGATTTGGTGTTTATGCTTTGCTTTGCCTTTGCGCTTTCATTTTCTGCCTTATCTAATACTGAAGGTTTATTAAGAGTTTCTTGAGATTGAACTTGAGTACTAGCTTGCTCTTTATCTTCACCTTTTGCTAACTTCTCACTCTTGTCATCTTTATTAGCATCTAAAGAAGATTTAGAAGCAGGATCTCCTAAAGCGCTAGCATCTTGTTCTTTAGTAGAATCCAGAGCTAATACTGTATCTTTAACCTTGTTTTCTTCTACCTTTTTCTGCTCAGCCAAAGACTTAGCTTCCTCTTCTTTAGCTTTTTGAGCTTTAGCCTTTTCTTCTTTTGCTTTGGCCTCTTCTAATTCTTTAGCCTTAGCTTCCTGTTCATACTTCTGATATGCTTCGTCTGCTTCTTTAAGCATCTTAATAACAGTATCTTTTAAGGATAAGATATCAGAACGCCAAGGATTGTCATAATCGCAAACTATTTTACTGGTAATTTTATCAGTAGCCTCATCCCTTGCTAACTGGAATGGAATAATCTTATTACCGGAAAGGTCTTTATTGTTCATGTTATAGAACAGACTTGCTCGTGCCGGTGAGTATGTTAGTACTGCTACATTGTTTTGATAACGTAACTTTCGAACTGTACCTTCATCATCCAGGTTTGCTAAATCAGTACGAGTGCCAATAACATTATATTCACCTACCAGCTTGCTATAAATATTATCAGTTTGATGAGCTAACATTGCTTCTCTTCTAACACAATATAAATCATCAGCAAGTATTAGCACAGTAAATCCTGAAATTGTTTGACAGCATAAATCCTCAATAAAGTATTGGGCCGAGTTATCGGTTAAACACTCAAGATCAAAGACAATATATTTAACTCTAGCTGCATCCTGAGCTGTATTGCCTAAATATATGGCATGTTTACTCTTTAAATCAGGAAAATTCTGAAGGTTAGCTTCTTGGTTAATAAACTTAATATAAGGAACAAATTTAGTCTCTTCACCAATGGTAAATATGATAGTTGCCAGCTCATGATCCTGAGTAATAAATAACACATTACCTTGAGATAGCAAGTTAGTAATCATATCAGGGAGATTAGGATCATGACTTTCAATATATCTTTTACCTAAACCCTTTAATACTTTAATGGCACTGTTAATTTTAGCTTCAAACTCAATAGCTCTTCTAAAATTAAGCATAAACTCACGTCTAATAAGCATTTGCTTATTGAACTTTTTAATAAATGGTATGGCTATATCGCAAAATCCACGAAATTTCTTTTCATCCTGAAAACATTCTTCGTCAATGTATAAAGTAAATTCTCTGATAAGCGATGATAATAGTAGTTCATTACTACTACTTTCCTTAGCTTCAGCCATAAATTGTTCCTTTTTTTAATTTTTGGTAATTTGATAAATTGGTAAATCATTAAATAGCTTGAAGGTAAATAGTTTAGTAGCCTCTACCTTCAGGTGTGTAATAACTAATCAATATCACTGCTATTACACAAATATATTCGTGAAATAAATTCTAACCGTTCACAATAAATATTTTATTATGAACGCTTACATCAGAAAATGCTTAAAATATCATTGTTTTATGTGTTATTTTATGAAAGAACTTACATTTTTAAGTTTATTTAGCCGTAAATTGCCACACAAAACTTAAAAAAAGAACAAAAACTCTTTAAATATAAAAGCCTGCTTAGTTAGAGCCAAATCCTACCAGCATTTTTAGCTCTTGCTATTTTTTTGGTAAAAACACATGAAATACTCTTAACTTACCAAACCCAGCCGTAAAGCCCCAAGCTTTAGCTATGGGGATGTAAGGCATTCTCAAAAAATTTAAAATCTATTGTATTATTTAATCAATTATTGTATAATTTAATTTATGCAAAAAATA
>CALXYT010000039.1 GCA_944393045.1 uncultured Succinivibrionaceae bacterium
TTTGTAAGACCTACAAAAGTAGGCTAGATTTGTTGATACTAGAACCCCCCGCATTTATGCGTGGGGAGTATGTCATTGCCAAATTAAACCTTTTCCTGTTTTTTGCTTTAACCATAGTTGTAATCGTAACTTTTACCGTATCAATCTAAAAAAACTGCTTCCTTATTAAAAACAGGGGAGCAGAAGCTAAAAGCATGGTTAAAGTAGCCAAACTAAACAAAACAAAACCACCACTTTGAGCCTTAATCATCAAACTGTTAAACACCAGCCGACTTCACCCAAAAAATCCTACCTCCTCAAGGTATATTATTTTTTACAAAAAAATCTTTTTCCCCCTTGAAAAGTAAAAATCCTACCTTATATATAGAGTAAATAGGCAGTAATGCCCTAACATAAGGTTAATTACAAAGGTGTTTCTTAACTAGAAACAAGTATTTTTCCTTAAGTAGTTTATAGTTAAGATTTACTTAAGGTAATTTTTTAGTAAAGCTAAAAAAATATCTATCTCAATAAAGGGAATAATAAAAATGTCAGTTGAACAACATGGTTTTCAGACAGAAGTTAAGCAGCTTCTTCATTTATTAGCACATAGCTTATATTCAAATAAGGAAGTATTTTTACGTGAATTAATTTCTAATGCTTCAGATGCTATTGATAAGCTTCGTTTTATTTCCTTACAAGACTCTTCTGCTTTAGGTGACGATACTCAGTATCATATTCGTTTATCAGTAGATAAGGATAAAAAGACTCTTACCATTTCTGATAACGGTATCGGTATGACTAAAGATGAGGCAATTGATCATTTAGGTACTATTGCTAAATCTGGTACAGCTGAATTTTTTAAGAATATGACAGGTGATAGCGCTAAGGATTCACAGCTAATCGGTCAGTTCGGTGTTGGTTTCTACTCTGCATTTATTGTGGCTGATAAAGTAACAGTTATTAGCCGTAGTTATAAGGCTGCTGCAAATGAGGCAGTATGCTGGGCATCTGATGGTGAGGGTTCTTATACTGTTGATAATGCTAATAAGGAAACTCGTGGTACTGATATTATCTTATCATTACGTGCTGATGAAGAAGAGTTCTTAAATGACTGGACTTTACGTCAGGCTGTAACTAAGTACTCAGATCATATTAGTTGCCCTGTTGAACTTTTAACAACTGTTAAACCTGAAAAGAAGGAAGGGGAAACTGACGAACCTGCTGAATATACTGAATGGCAGCAAATCAATGATGCTAAGGCTCTCTGGACTCGTAATCCAAAAGAAATTAAAGATGAAGAATATAAAGAGTTCTATAAGCATATTTCTCATGATTATGATGACCCGCTTTGCTGGACTCATAATAGAGTAGAAGGTTCACAAGAATATACCAACCTTCTTTATATCCCAAAACATGCTCCATGGGATTTATTTAACCGTGAACAAAAACATGGTTTAAAGTTATACGTACAGCGTGTATTCATTATGGATGATGCTGATGTATTCATGCCTTCATATTTAAGATTTGTAAAAGGGGTGCTCGATTCAAACGACTTGCCATTAAACGTTTCACGTGAAATCCTGCAGGATAATAAGGTTACCGGCTCTTTACGTAAAGCCTGCACTAAAAAGACTTTACAGATGCTTGATAAACTCTCTAAGAGAGAAGATAAGAGCGAATATGCAACTTTCTGGACGCAATTTGGCGCAGTATTTAAGGAAGGCCTGGTTGAAGATTACGAAAATAAAGACGAAATCTTTAAGCTTTGCCGTTTTGCTTCAACTAATGAAACTACTGGCGCACAGGATGTATCATTAGAAGATTACATCTCTCGTATGCCTGAAAAACAAAAGAACATCTACTACTTGGTAGCTGAATCTTATCAGGCTGCTGTTGCAAGTCCGTACCTTGAAGCTTTAAAGAAGAAGGGTATTGAAGTTCTTTTAATGTGGGAACGTGTAGATGAATGGGTAATGGCTAATGTTCGTGAATATGGCGAACGTAAGTTAATCTCAGTTACTAGCGAAGATCTAGAATTAGGCGAACTTGAAGATGCTGAGGATAAGGCAAAGCAGGAAGAGGTTGCCAAGGAATCAGCAGATTTAATTAAGCGTATGAAAGATGCTTTAGGTGATATGGTTGCTGATGTTAAGGTATCAAATCGTTTAGTTGATACTCCAAGTTGCGTAATTGGTAGCAGCATGATGACCAGCCAAATGAGAAGATTACTTGAGGCTAGCGGTCAGAAGTTACCTGAGGAGAAGTTTACCCTGGAAATCAACCCTCACCATGAACTTGTGAAGAAGATGAGCGCTCAGACTGATCCTGAATCATTTAAGAACTGGGCAAACTTAATTTACGAACAGGCTTTATTAGCTGATCAAGGTGGCTTAAAAGATCCTTCAGCGTTCTTAAAGCGTGTTAATAGCTTACTTTTAAAGTAAGGTAATAAAGGTAAAAAGCTTTTAAAGGCTCTTTCGGCATAGTTTAGTAAAAGGACTATGCCGAATCTTTTTAATAGTCTTTTTTTATGGCTTGATTTATAATAGCAACGTTTTTTTAATAAGATTGTTAGATAAAAGGATAAGGAAAAACTATGCGCATCATTCTTTTAGGTGCTCCAGGTGCCGGTAAGGGTACTCAGGCTCAGTTTTTAATGCAGAAGTTTGCAATTCCACAGATTTCAACTGGTGATATGCTTAGAAGTGCTGCCAAGGCTGGTACTGAGCTAGGTCTTAAGGCAAAGGAATTAATGGATAAGGGACAATTAGTTCCTGATGATTTAATTATTGGTTTAGTAAAAGAACGAGTAACAGCTCAAGATTGCGCTAATGGTTTCTTATTTGATGGTTTTCCACGTACAATCCCTCAGGCAGAAGCTATTGATGCCAACGACATCGGTGTTGATGCAGTAGTAGAAATCTGCGTTCCTGATGAAGAAATCGTTAAGCGTATGAGTGGTCGCCGTGTCCATTTGGCATCCGGTCGTACTTACCATGTAATTTTTAATCCACCAAAGGTTGCAGGCAAGGATGATGTTACAGGTGAGGACTTAGTAATTCGTAAGGATGATGAAGAAGCTACTGTACGTGAACGTTTGGCTGTTTATCATAAGCTTACTGAACCATTAACAGCTTTCTATACCAAGAAGGCTAATGAAGGTAAGTGCCGTTATATTAAAGTTGATGGTACCAAGCCTGTTGGTGAAGTTTCAGCTGAACTTGATAAAGCTTTTAACTAAGATTGTAAAATAAGTAAAGAATGATTGATTTAAGTTATGTAACCATATATGCCAATAGGGGGGCTTTAGCTGGAAGCTTAAAGCTTGCTGTTAGCGTAAGAGTACATAATTTATATGCTTAACTTAAACCCCTGGTATTACTTTACTGATACTGGGGGTTATTTTTTAGGAAGGCGTGAACTATGGTAAAGCGCAAGCTTTACTATTTATAAATGCCCATGTTTTTTTGAAGTAAGTGGAGTGTTGGTTTAATGACTATCCGAATTGGTATTTTTGGGTATGGTAATTTAGGTCGTGGTGTGGAAAATGCTATTAAGCAGAATCCAGATACCCAATTAGTAGCAGTGTTTACCAGAAGAGATCCTCAAAGTCTGACTATCAAGTCAGATGTGCCTGTAGTAAGTGCAGATAAAGTAGCTGATTGGCAAGATAAAATTGATGTGATGATTCTTTGTGGCGGTAGTGCTACTGATTTACCAAAACAGACACCAGAGTTAGCAAAATTATTTAACGTTATCGATAGTTTTGATACCCATGCTAAGATCCCTGAACATTTTGAGGCAGTTGATAGCGCCGCTAAAGCATCAGGCAAGCTTGGTTTGATTTCTATCGGTTGGGATCCGGGGTTATTCTCTTTAAATAGACTTTACGCTAATGCTATTTTACCTAATGGTAAAGATTATACTTTCTGGGGTAAAGGTGTAAGTCAGGGGCACTCTGATGCTGTAAGACGCATTGAGGGTGTTAAGAATGCCAAGCAGTATACTATCCCAGTTCCTGAGGCTCTTGAGAAGGTAAGAGCAGGTCTTGACCCAGAACTTACTACCCGTCAAAAGCATTTACGTGAATGCTTTGTAGTAGCAAAGGAAGGTGCTGACAAGGCTGAGATTGAAACTGCTATTAAGACCATGCCTAACTACTTTGCTGATTACGATACTATTGTACACTTCATTGATGAAGAAACCTTTAATCGTGATCATAGCGGTATTGCTCATGGTGGTTTTGTGATTAGATCAGGTAAGACCGGTGCTAATTTAGAAAACAAGCACATTATTGAATATAGCTTAAAGCTTGATTCAAATCCAGAATTTACTGCTTCTGCATTAGTTGCTTATGCAAGAGCTGCTGTTAGATTAAATAAGGAAGGAAAAGTAGGATGCATGACTGCATTTGATGTAGCACCTGCTTACTTAAGCCCTAAGTCTGGCGCAGAGCTTCGTAAAGAACTTCTTTAATAGAAACTCAAAAAGGCATAGCGCAAGCTATGCCTTTGCCCATCCGGAATCACTTCTTATCTTAGGCTATCTATAAGTTCTTCCCACTCTAAGCTACCTTTCAACTACCTTACTATTGGCAGTATTTACCTCATCATTGATGCTTGCACGGTATTCATGATGATAGCTTAAAAGTAAGCGCTTAGTAAATTCACTCTTTGGATTACTTAAGACATCACTAACCTTACCTTCTTCCTCGACAATACCATGATTTAAAATAAGTATTTTATCGGCTATATGACCGATTAACCCAAGGTCATTAAGGCAGATAATAATACTAGTTTCTTTATGCTCCTGCACATCTAATAAAAGGTTTATAAAGTGAGCTTTTAATTGTGGGTCAAGACGCTCAATAGAAGAATCAACTATTAAGATCTTCGGATTTAATATCAGTGCCTGTGCCAAGGATAATCTTAAGCGCTGGTAATTAGTAAGGGAGCTTGGGTAGTAGTGTCTTATTTGCGGGGCAAGACCGACAAACTCTAAAGTTTTTATGATAGTTTCCTGGATTTGTTTATCTGAAAGATCAGTATTTAACTTTAAAGGTGAGGAGAGAATCATATTGATTCTGTTATGCGGATTTATTGAGGTTTCAGGGTTAGAGTAAAACATACGAATAAAATGCACTCTATCGATGCGATCATAATCAAAGTATGGTTTACCATGAATTAAGATTTCGCCTTTATTAGGTTTATCCTGCCCGTTAAGAAGTTTTAAGAGAGTAGATTTGCCAGAGCCGGCATCACCTGTAATTGCTAAAGTTTCACCTTGATACAAATTAAAGTTTACCTCAGCTAAGGCATTAATACGTTTTTTAAAAAAACAAAAATACGGCACACTATAGGAGCTATATAGGTGTTTTACCTCAAGAATGGGCGTGTGATATGTCATTTGTTTTTCCTCTTAATCCTTGCCTAACCTACCAGACCAGCCAATTAATCAACAAACTAACCAGGTAACATTACTTACCTTGAATTTCCTCATCTTTAATATTAAGCGGAAAATGACAGCGGTAACTCCCATGTTTATATTTGGTAATCCCTGGCATAACATTACATTCTTTATCGGCATAGGGACATCTTGATCCTAAGCGGCAACCAATCGGAATATTAGTAAATTCCGGAGGATCTCCTTCCAGGACTTTAAGTTTACACTTATGGCGCAGGTTTTTATTATAATCAGGAATAGCATTAAGCATAGATTCGGTATATGGATGTTTTGGGCGAGCTACAAGTTCCTTACTGGTGCTTGTTTCCACTATTTGCCCACAGTAAAGCATATAAATCTTATCCATAAATTTCAAAGATGGGGCAAGGTCATTGGTCATATAGAGCACTGTTACTTTAGAGTTTTTATTAAAGCTTGCTATCAGGCGCAATATTTGAAGTTGCGAGATACTGGTCATTGAGCTTATAGGATCATCGGCAATTAAGAGTTTGGGTTTGCGCCCAAGAGCCATAGCAATAATAATTTTTTGGCATAAAACTTCTGATAACTCATAAGGGTAGGAATGAATAACTTTATTAACATCTTTAATCCCTACACGATGAAGGAGGTTATTTACTGTTTTTTTTCGCCAAAATAACGATTTATACCAAGGGCTATCAAAAGCTTTACGAGGCAGTGCTCGTTTCATTTGGGTGATTATGGGTAAGGAAGGATCTAAACTTGATCTTGCCTCCTGTAAAATTATGGCAATATTCTCTCCTATAACTTTGCGTCTCATTAAGGAGGGCATATTATTCAGCTCAATATCATTAAACCTAAAGGAGTCAGTATGCACACGCATATTTGGTCCATACATTCCGGTTAAGGCTTTAGCGATAATACTTTTTCCCGAGCCGCTAGATCCAATCATGCCACAAACCTCACCTTCGTTTATGGAAATATTTAAGTTTGAGCAAATATTTACCCAGACCTTATCGATTCTAATATCAACGCAGAGGTTTTTAATGTCTAGAAAAGCCATGAGATACTCCAGCTTCCAACACGCGATGCAAACCATGTCCTACCAGATTGATGCTTATTACAAAAAGCATAATTGAGATGCCTGGAATCAGGGCCATGTAACTACCAATAAAAAATAAATCCATACCGGATGCAAGCATATTACCAAGCTCTGGTATTGGAGGTTGAGCCCCAAAGCCTAAAAAGCCAATAGCACTAATATCAATAATAGCAATAGATAGGCCTTGATAGAAGTTTTTAGCGATAATATCCAGGATATTAGGTAAGATGGTATCACGAGTAAGTCTTAGATAAGAGGCTCCATCGAGCATATTCGAGGTAATATAATCTTTTGAGAGTTCATGACATACTGCAAAGTAGGTCGCATGAATAAACCTTGGCACAAGTGATAGGGAAATGGCAAGCATGGCATGAGAAAGGGATGGGGAGAAAATTGCCACGCTAATGAGCGCAAGTAAAATAGAAGGTATAGAGGAGATAATATCAAACATATGATGTAAAAAACTTCTTTGCGCACTTCTACGGCTAATAGCACTCATAAATCCAATGCATGATCCTAAAAGCATAGCTAAAAGAGTCGCTAAAAAAGCACTTTGCAAAGTATTTTGCGCCCCAAGAAGGAGACGTGCTAAAAAGTCTCGTCCAAATTCATCTGTCCCAAAGAAGTGCCTAAACTCGCCACCTTCAATCCATGATGGTGGTAAAAAGGTTGCCTCCGGGTTCTGGAGGTAAGGGTCAATGTTAATAATCAGGGGCAAAATAAAAATAAGTGCAAGTAGCGTAATTAGTAAATAAAGCCCAAGTACATCAAAACTTCTACGCTTATAAATCTGCCAAATAAGGCTGGTATTGGAAGGGATATCAGTTTTGCGATCATGTTGGATAAACATAACATCTCTCCTAAAGTTTAATATTAACGCGTTTTTTTACTGGGAAGAAAATGGTAATAATAATCTCAGTAAGAATGTTAATGGTTAATAGTGTTGCTGCCAGCACAAAGATAATACTTTCCAAAACAGGATAATCGGCATTGGTAACACTTGAGGTTACCCAAAGGCCAACGCCTGGCCACTCAAAAATTACCTCAACTAAAATTATTGATGATACCAAATTAGTTAATAAGATATTCAAGTGCGGAATAATGGCAGGGATAATATTACGTAAAATATGCACTCTTGCCACGTAACAAAGACTTACCCCTCTACTAAAAACAGCTTTAATAAAGTTGGTTTGCAGTACCATTAAAGTTGCACTTCTTGAGAGCATGGTAATTTCAACCAGTGGCAAAATTGTTAAACTGAAAATAGGTAAACATAAATGAATAAGCATATCTTTAATGATATTTGGGTCATGACTTAAAAAGGCATCAATAGTATTAAAGCCTGTAACATTTTCAATATCATATAGTAAGTTTAAATTGCCATAGGTCGGAAAAATTTTAATCGATATACAAAACATTACAATTAAGAGCTGACAGAGCCAATAAACAGGCATAGATCGGCATATCTGAATGATGATTACCAAGCTTCTATCAAAAAAGCTACGATGGAAATAGGCTAAAGATATCCCCAATGGAATACCTATTAAAATACTTAGCAGTAAAGTTATTGTTAAAAGCTCTAAACTTGCCGGAAGATATAATTTCATTTCCTCAATAATTGGGGCGCCGGTTGCTAGACTCTTCCCAAAATTTAAGGTTAAAAGCGACTGCGTATAGGAAAGGTAACTTGGCAGAAGATGGGCATCACCAACTGGATTAAGACGCACATGTATCCAAAAAATTACAATCGTAAGCACAAACATGGTACTTATTAGGAGCATAAAACGTCTGAGAATATAACTAATCATCTTCTGGCTCCATATAGGCGTTAATAAAACTCATGCCTCCGAATGGTGTACTTTGAGTGCCTTTGACACTGCTTACGGCCACAAATTTATTAAATGAATATATTAGTGGCACAATAGGCATCTGGTATGCAATGATATTATAAATATCATTAGCTAAAAGAGCCTCTGTTAATGGATCCTGTTCTTTATGGGTTTGGGCAAATAAATCTTCTAAGTCTTTATCGCACCAGTTGGTAAAATTATCGGAGAAGAACTTGCGATTTGGGGAATTTTTGGAGTAAGAGCAGCTTACTAACGGCTCTAAGATATCATCGTAATTATTAAAGACATTGATTAGAGCCATATCAAAATTGCCATTACGCATTTTTTTAAGTCCTGTGCTTGTGCGGTAAGTTTTTATGTTTACGTTTATGCCGTATTCTTCAAGGTTTGATTTTATAATCTGGGCAATACGCACATGTGAGGTTATCGCTAAATTATTTTGCTCAAAAACGTATAGATTCAACGGTCTTTGTTTACTTAACCAAAATATGGTTTTTATTTTATCAGTATCATCAAGAGGCATAAAAAGATTTGGGGTAGTAAGCCTTAATTGAGGTAGAGATCCTGAATGAGGGATATTTTTTATAATATT
Organism: uncultured Succinivibrionaceae bacterium; assembly: GCA_944393045.1. Taxonomy (GTDB): domain Bacteria; phylum Pseudomonadota; class Gammaproteobacteria; order Enterobacterales; family Succinivibrionaceae; genus HGM20899. Next base: position 8,948 of record CALXYT010000039.1, read on the forward strand.
ACGGCGATAGTTCTCAAGTAATTTTCGAGCCAGAGTATTATGCTGATAATTAAGCTCACTTTGGAGTGTCCCATGCTCAAAAAACACCATTTGCTTGATTTCATTTAGATTTAAAATTGAGGCAATAGTGCGTCTTTTTATATCATCATCTAAAGACGGATTTTTAGTATTGAATATTAAAAAAGTCCCAATTACGCTATTACGCTCAAAAATCTTTACGTTTTTATTGTTGAGTTTTTCAAGTAAATAAAGCTGACCTGGTGTCGGATTGGTGATGATATGACATTCCCCGGTAAAAAGCTGCGTTAAACGCTTATTGGAGAAGTTTGAATGAATAATAACAAGCGCAGGGAGCTTTGGTTTGGGACCATGGTAGGGCGCAAAAGGCACAAGTCTTACAAAACGCTCATGCATATACTTATCAAGGCGATAAGGCCCGCTTCCAATACCTTTAGTATCAATAGTTTCAGGGGGGAGATTTTCTTTTAAGATAGTCTGCGCATATTCTAAGCTTAAAATAACTGCATTATCTGATGCCAAAAAGGGTGTTAAATCATTAGTTTGGGTCTTTAAATAAAAGGCCACAGTGTTGTTATCCAGAGCTTTAACCTTATAGAGTGAATTAGCCAGATCACTACGTTTAAAAAACGGAAAATCATCAATAGGGCGATAGAATGGGTTATCAGGGTTAATCATTCTATCAAAGCTAAAGGCAATATCATGGGCATTAAGTAATCTTGTTGGGGTAAAGAGCTTGTTTTTATGAAAAGCTATCCCCATAAATCTGAGCTTAAAAATATAGGTAGTGCCGTTATCCTTAATCTCATTTAAATAGGCAATGCCTGGAGATATTTTTTTAGTTTCAGGGTTCATATAAAGCAGGCGATCGTAAAGGGCGTAAGAAAGTGACGATGCCGTAGTTGAAATACCGTATCGCTGAGGATTAGTGGAGGTGATGTTACTCTCTGAACAATATAATAAGCCCTTAGGCTCAGCCCCGTCAGCTTTAGTGCTAAGAGTAAGCAGTAGTACTAAAGCGAGAAATAATCTAACCATAAAACTCCCTTAATGTGATCATTTTACCATAATTTTTAAGAAATGGGAGTTTATCCTAAGTTTTACTATCCTTAAATGGGAGAGAGGGGATTTTTCTGATAAAGAAAATGGATAATATGTTAAGATAAAAAGTAAAGGAAGGTGAAGTATGAGTATATATAGTAATGTATCAGATTCCTTAATTGAGGGCGCAAGTTTACTTTTTGATAAAAAATTACGCATAGCTATTACAGGACTCTCTCGAGGCGGTAAAACAGCCCTTATCACCTCTTTGGTAAATCATATCTTATCTTTTGGGGACAGTTCTTTAGCGGACTCCCTGCCCAGGTTTAAGGCAGCATTAAATAATACTTTACTTTCAGGTGAAATTCTGGCGCCTAATGATTTGGAAATCCCACAGTTTCCGTACCATGCGGCAATTGATGCCTTAAGTGCTAATCCCCCAAAATGGCCAGAGCCGACTGATGGCATAAGTAAAATCACGTTAAAAATAAAATACAAAAGTAAATCCCTCCTTTTAGGTAATAATATAAAAACCTTATACCTTGATATCTGGGATTATCCTGGTGAGTGGTTAATGGATTTAATGCTCCTTGATTTAGAGTATGAGGATTTTAGTCGTTTTTACAGTAAACGTCTGGAGTTAATCGGTAAGGTTATAGATCCTGGTCCCTGGCTAAATGAGGGCAGGAAACTCGATTTTTTAAGTAATACTATTGATGATCATACCTTAAAAGCTACAGTTGCCTTATTTAAAGAGTGGCTTAAAAAAGTTAAGGAATATGGCTTTGCTATGACTTTACCTGGGCGCTTTATTCTCCCTGGCGCCCTAGAAGGAACACCAATATTAGAGTTTTTACCATATGTCTGGGGTGATATTGGTAACATTACCAGTAAAAATTCTTTGTTACTAAAAGTACTAAAACTCCGTTATGATGGATATCGCGAAAAAATAGTAAAACGCTTTTATAAAGATTGCTTTAGTAAAATTGACAGGCAAATAGTCCTGGTTGATTGTCTAAAGGCGCTAAAGGGGGGCAAGGAGAGCTTTTTTGATATAAATGAATGCTTTGATGTTTTAATGAAGCATTTTAATTATGGACAAAATAATCTTGTAACCCGTCTTTTTGCCCCCAGAATTGAGAAAGCGATTTTTGTGGCAAGTAAAGCAGATTTCGTTACCAATGATGAACATGGAAATTTGCTAAGTTTATTAAACTCTATGATTAAGCAGTCGGCTATTAGAATAAGGGCGCAAGGGAGCATTCATGAATCAATGGTGTTAAGTGCCGTAAAGGCTACTAAATGCGTGGATTATCATAAGGAGAATGAGCTTTATGAGGTATTGATTACTCCTTATGAAGATGATGCACCTTTTTATCCTGGCAGTGTTCCTCCTACTTGGAGTAAAGAGAGTATGGATTTTTTTAAAGAGCATTTTAAGAGTATTGAGTTAAGACCGCCAAGATTGGAATTTGGAAATAATATTGCGCAAATGAATTTAGATTTACTCCTTAACTTTTTATTGGGAGATAAGCTTTAATGAACGATACTAATAAGCTGAAAAAAGGTTTTACGATTGATGATTTGGCTTTTAAAGAGCAAATAATTCATAATAGCCAGGAAAATCAATACCAACACGAAAACAAAAAAACAACCAGCCAAGATAACCAAACTTTAAAGGCAGGTTTTACTCTTGATAAAAGTAAGCGTGATTCCTTATATGAAAAAGCAGAAATCAAGGTTAATGAAGAAGGCTCCAGTATGACTTCTACCGATGATGAGCAGGAGCAGGAGGAAATGCCACAAACTGCTTTTTACTCAAGCCCTGTTTTTTGGGGGATGTTACTGGTTTTGGCCTTAGCCTCATGCCAAACTTATGCATATGTTTATGCGGCCTTTACCCAAAGTTCTATTATGGGTACTATTGTGGCAATCGGGTTTTTAGTAGTGTTTTTTATGCTTTTATATACTACTTATAAAGAATTTGGGGCAGTATTACTGTTAAAAGAAAGCGATAAAACTCGTGAGGAAATTAAAGAGATAAAAGAGAGGGGCAAAGCTAAGGATGCCCTGGTTATCACTAAAAAATTAGCCAGGCTTACTAAGGTTTCAGACAGTAAATATAATGTATTTGCGAAAAAAATTGCCCCTAATTTTTTAGGAAAAGAGGTAATAGACCTTTATGAGTCAGAGCTTATGGTAAATATCGATAAAAGAGCTGTTGATCTTGTTATAAAAAGGTCAGCTGAAAATGGAGTGGTAGTTGCCTTAAGTCCTTTAGCCTGGCTTGATATGCTCTTTACTTTAATGAGAAGCTTAAAAATGATTCGGGAAATCTCTGAAATTTATGGTCATAAATGTGGTATGTGGGGAAGAGTGCAGCTTTATAGAAGAGTTTTTAAAAACTTAATCTTTATCGGTATGAGCGATTTGGCAACGGATGCTTTATTGGATATTATAGGAACTAATACCTTAAAAAGACTTTCTGCTAATTTAGCGCAAGGTATAAGTGCGGCAATTTTTTCGACAAGATTAGGTTATATGGCCATAAAAGCTGTGCGCCCGATTACTCCAGGTAAAAATACTCTTTCCTTAGGAATGCTTAGAAAAGGTGTTCTTACGCACCCAAAAATCAAACAATTGATTTTGGGGGAAGGGGAAAGAGAAAAAGAAAGAGCAAGAGCAAGAGAAAAAGAATAAGAGAAAATGTAACAAAAAACACAAACTGCAATACGCAAAAAATTAAAATAATAACCTAAACTAAAACAACAAACTAAAAAGTAAAGGAAAAAATATGAATAAATTATCAGTAGTAGGGGCGTTATTAGTAAGTTTATCATTACAGGGTTGCGCGACAGAATCTCATAAAGTAGTAGCGGTAGATACTCCAGAGGTCTCAGTTATAAGATCAGTAAGCAATGCGCAGATTAAAGTTGTCATCGGGCAGTTTGCCAATCGTTCAAGTTACCAAAATGGGATTTTTTCAGATGGGGTTGATCGCTTAGGAACACAGGCACAAACTATTTTAATCACCTCTTTACAGCAGGCTGGCTGCTATATGGTCTTAGACAGAAATAACATGCAGGCGACAGCTCGTGAGGCAGGATTTGCTAAATCTACCCAAAATATTAAAGGCGCAAAGTATATTATTACAGGTGATGTAACAGAGTTTGGTAGGAAAACTGTTGGTGATAGACAGCTTTTTGGGATTTTAGGGCATGGTAAAACACAGGTAGCTTATGCTAAGGTTAGCTTAAATGTTGTTGATGTAGAAACAACTGCCGTTGTTTGGTCATCACAAGGTGCTGGGGAATATGCCCTCTCAAATCGTGAGGTATTAGGTTTTGGGGGAACAGCTTCTTATGATTCAACCTTAAATGGTAAGGTTTTAAGTTTAGCAATTAGAGAAGCAGTAAATAATTTAACTAATGCTATTGATAACGGTAGCTTTAAAGTGGAGTAAAAGAGGTGCAAACTTTAAGTAAATTACTAGTGCTTTTGGCGATTGTGGCAATTTCTGGATGCGCAACTCCCAAGACCTTGTTTTGTCAGAGTCCTGAGTATGAATTAGCGGTATATATGTACTTAAAGGAAGATCCTAATCTTGATGAGCAAATAGATTTAATGAATGCTTATTTTGAGGAGGCTGAGAGTAATAACCAAAGAGTGGCTCCTGGGGCATATGCGCATATGGCTATGTTATATGCTGCTAAAGGAGAGGATATAAGCGTAAAAAAATATCTTGATCTTGAAAAAAGTGCTTTTCCTGAATCTGCACATTATATCGATTATTTAGCAAATTTAGGTAAAAGCAGGAGTGCTAAAAATGAAGGAACTTCCAATGAAGCAACTTCAAATACCACCTATAAAAACACTCAATCTTCTCAAGAGAAATAAAGCTGCTTAAAGTAAGGATTTTTTTATGCCAAAAATTATATTCTTTATAAGTTCCATAGTAAGTGCTTTATGGTTAGTATCAGGTTGCGCTACTCCTAAAAATACTATTGATTATACTAACTTTAAAAAACATGAGCCCAGATCTATATTAGTGTTAATGCCGACTTCTATGGCAAATAATGTAACAGCAGGTCCCGCAGTTTTAGCGACTAGCATAACTCCATTAACAGAGTCAGGGTATTATGTGTTTTCACCTTCCATGGTTTATGATACCTTTAAATATAATGGAGTAACTGATGCTCAGGAAATTCAAAATATTCCATTAGCCAAGATTTATGAAGTTTTTGGGGCTGATGCGGTGCTTTATATTAATATTAGTGAATATGCCTCTAAGTATGCTGTATTAAGTTCATACTTTACTGTTGCAGTAAATGCCAGATTAGTTGATGCACAATCCGGTGATTTACTCTGGCAAGGGGGACTAAAGACAGATTATAGCCAATCATCTGGTAACAGTTTACTGGAGATGTTAGTATCATCACTGGTAGCAAAGATTGTCTCTGAGCTGTCAGATCAGGGATATGAGGCAGCTAAAGTGCATAACTTTAACCTTTATAATCCAGGCGCACGAATTGATCCTATCCTTTATGGACCATATCATCCAAAGCATCAGGAGCAGTTTAAGTAAGGAATCTGAGGTTCGTTTTACCAAAAATGAGCCTCATACTAATTCTCACCAAAAATCAGTAAATAAAGCCTGTGCAAACTTAAATGCAATCAGACCTCTTCTAAAAATTCTTATTAAAAAAATCTCTTAGCTCATCCAAAAAAAAACAAGCATTACACTAAGCTGAATCAAACTACTCTATCAAACTACTCTAAACCAAATCCAATCCGTACAAATCCCCATCTTAATAAAAACTTTAATTAAAGCTCTCAAAAATCATAAACCTAACTTCTCTAAACTATCTGAAGCTTACACTTGAATCTTTTTAAAGAGTAGTTAAAAGAATGCATAAAAGATCCTAAAGTTAACGTGAAAGGTAAGTTTTAATAGGTAACAGTACCTTTTATGAAAGATAACGAAACATGCTGAAATATCCCCAAACAAAAAAAGAAGATTCAGACAATCTTCTTTTTTAGTGTTACTGAAATTTAAAGTCAATTTAAAACTTAAGGTTAACTAAAATCTTTAAAATCCTAAAATCTAAAACCCAGGTTTTAAAACCGTAAATTAAAAATCGTAAATGGTTAATTCTTAGATTATAGGGTAGGTAAGTTGTTATACTTACCTACCTAAAGCCTCCTTAGAACTTGATTTCTAACTCAAACGTAGCGTTGTGGTCAAGGTAGTTCTTACGGGCATTACCCTGGTAACCAACACCAACCTTGATGTTCTCAGTCGGGCGATAATTTACGCCTGCATCCAAGGTCCCCATATGTCTGCCAATTTCGTTGCTTCTAACTTTGTATGAAGTGCCGTTTAAGATCGTTACATCATTGATTTCACGATTCTTTTTAGCATCATAACCGTAGAAGAGACCGATATTAGCATCAAGCTTCTGGCTGGTGTATGTAGTATCAATACCAACTTCAGTAGTAATGATGTTCATCTTACGATCATCAACTCTCTGACCAACGTTATCGGTATAGCTATCACGATCGATGCTAGAGGTCTTAAGAGCAATAGAAGGCTTAACAGTAAGAGCTTCAGTTGTCTTATACTTCATACCACCCTTAAGCATGGTATTAATGCTTGATGCATTGTAATCAGCGGTAATTCTGGTATCGTAGACACGGCGTTCTTCATCAAAGTCACTGGCGGTGTAACCTACTAATGCATCGATAAAGTATTTATCTGCATCGTAACCACCATAAATCATGCCGCTATTTGATGCAACATCAATATTACGAGCATATGCATCGATGTTGTGATCATGGTGCATATAACCAAGACCTACATACATGCCATTATAGTGATAATCAATACCGGTGCTTATCTGATATGAACTCATATCAACATCGCTATATCTACCTGGCTTATAGTCGGTGATGGAACCACCAATTTCAAGCCAGTAGCTAAAGTTATGGCTTAAATCTACATCAACAGCGTTAGCTGCACTTCTAAAGGCACTCTGGTCAGCACGATTATTAGCAGTATTAAACATGCTTGATGCAATTTGGCGTTCAGTAAGCTGAACAATTGGAGCTGTTGAAGGAATAAGAGCATTTAACTTATCAACATAATCGTAGCCATCAAGCTGTAATGTCTCAAATAACTTATCCTGTAGCTCAGAAGCTTTTGAGTTATCAGCATCTGCAATGATATCGCCATCGTTCCATGCACCGGCAGCATCCTGAGCTGCAAGTTTACCTCCATGCTCACGAGCGATTTGTCTTGCAGTCTTATTGTATGATACGCGATACCAGCCATCACCTTCCTGCTCTATGGTGTAAAGATTATTATTAAAGTTAAAGTCAAACAGATCTTTTACATCTCCGTTAGCATTACTTTCCAAGGTAAACAGCTTAAAATCAGCAACCTCACCTTTTGCAAGAGCGTTTTGTGATAAAACAATGCTTAAGTTAGCATCATCATCGATAGTAAACCTATCAGTAGCCCTGATAGAACCGTAACTATCAGTAGATGCAATATCAAGTCTTAAGTTACTGTCTTCATTAAAGGTTACATCAGTAAACTTCACACCATTAGTACCAAGATTTACTAAACCACCATTAGTAACAGTAAGTGATGATGAGTCAAAGTTATTAGTATCTGAGGCATTCAATTTACCAGCATTTACGATAATTTCCTGATTTTGTACGTTACCCTTGAAGGTTACGCCACCATCTGATGCCATATCAATATTTTGGTCTTCCATAACACCTATGATAAGTTTATTGTTATCAGAAGTACCTGTAATGTTATCAGCAATTACATAGCTTGCATCTTGAGCGGTGTTAAAGGTAAGAGTATTGTTATTAGTAATACCAGTCTCACCATTCCCCTCAATCTTGCTTAAGCCCTGATCAGCTGTAACATTTAAGATTAATTCACCATTATTAATAAAGGCACCATTAGAGGTAAAGCCTGTGATATTAGCAACATCGGTAAATGATACATTATGATCACTATCGCTAATAGTTAAGCCATTGATTGTACCAACACCTACTAACCTATTACCGTTAGCTGCCACATCGATATCATTAAGGGTAATGCCGTTATTGTATTTACCATCTTCTTCAACACCCCAAATATCTACATATTCATCACCACTAAAGCTATAATTATCATAAGCCTTAGCAATAGCGTTCGGTAAGCCAGTAAGTTTACCGAACTTGGTAAATTCATATGAACCTAAGGTCTTATCACTATCATTATCATATTCCTCAACATAGGAAACCTG
>CALXYT010000040.1 GCA_944393045.1 uncultured Succinivibrionaceae bacterium
AATAGTGATATATTAACTAATTATAACAATATTTTTCAATTGCTATTGTTTTTATTGATAAATTGACTGTAAAAAAAGGTTTTATATTTGGTTATAAAGGCCGGGAAAGATGTAATGAGGAATGGGGGGGATGCTGGAAACTTTGTTTGTACTTTTTCTTTTTCAGTTTTTCCTTTTTGTGTTTTTTCTCTTTGTTTTTGCTATTTTAGGTGTTTTTGATAATGCTTCTAAAGTAAGAAACTGTATCTGTCTCTAAGAATATTTTTCTTGATGTTTGCTGTAATATGAATCTTCAGGTGATGCTGATTTTAGATAAAAGAGATGCTTGATGTGGGATAACTTAGATAGTTATCAAAAAGAGATGTATAAGAAGTTTATATTGACCTTTGCGTCTCTTACTGAAATCGTTAGCCAAAATTCCTGCTCGGAAGCTGTTCAAAAACCTTATATAAACTACAAGTTTCAGGAAACTGCTTTTCAAAGAACGTTTAAAGCAAATATAAAGGTTCAGCCGGCCCCTAAAGTTTCATAATAGTTGCAACAGCAAAATTACTAATATCTAGTAACTAAGAAAGAGCAAAATATTATGTTTACTAAATATTCAATTGAATTCAGATCAAGGATGGCAATATCGAATGCAGCAATACCATTCTAAATTAAAAGCAAAAGGCATAAAACAATCGATGTCCAGAAAAGGAAATTGTTTAGATAATTCACCAATGGAAAATTTCTTTGGCATTCATGAAGAACGAAATGTTTTATGGCCATGAAAAAGAATTTAAATCTTTAGAAGAATTACAAGTCGCCATGATAGAATATATTCATTATTATAATAATGAAAGAATTACAACAAAATTAAAAGGATTAACTCCTGTAGCTTACAGAAATCAATCCTTTAACTGTTATTTTATGTAGTTAAAATCTGGTCCAAAGAATTGGGTTCACTATTTACACTCTAAACATCTTTCTTTTTTAACTTAAACTTGCACGCACCTTTTTAGTAGCCTCAATCATATTGCTTAAAGCTTCTTCAACTTCAGGGTAATTACGGGTCTTTAACCCGCAATCAGGGTTTATCCAAATATTCTTAAGGTTAATTCCACTTGAGGTAATAGTTTTTATGGTGCAAATAAACTCATCAACACCAGGCACTCTTGGGGAGTGAATATCATAAACACCTGGACCTATGGCAGTTTTAAAGCCATGAGTTAATGGTTTTAACAATTCTAAAGAAGATCTTGACGCCTCAAAAGTTATCACATCTGCATCCATATCATCGATATACGTAAGAATTTGGCTAAAGTCGCTATAACACATATGAGTATGAATCTGGGTGGTAGGGGCTACACCACTATGAGTTAATCTGAATGCCTTAATGGCATAATCAAAATAATCTTTTTCCCAGTTAATTTTGCGTAAAGGAAGTTTTTCTTTTAAAGCAGCCTCATCAATCTGAATTATCTTTATTCCATGAGCCTCCAAATCCAAAACCTCAGCTCTTATTGCCAGTGCCAGTTCATAAATTGACTCACTCGGAGCGCAGTCCTCACGAGGGAATGACCAGTTAAATATGGTTACAGGTCCTGTGAGCATACCTTTAACACGCTTGGCTGTTAAACTTTGGGCATAAACAGAAGTTTCAACAGTTATAGGTTTAGTACGTTTAATACTTGACCAGATAACTGGTGGTTTTACGCAGCGGGTGCCATAAGATTGCACCCATCCAAAACGGGTAAAAAGAAATCCTTCAAGATTTTCCCCAAAGTATTCGACCATATCATTGCGTTCAAACTCGCCATGAACTAATACATCAAGTCCAAGTTTTTCTTGAAGCTTAATACATTGTTTGATTTCTTCTTTAATAAAGCCTGAGTATTCTTCCTGAGTAATTTCACCAGCCTTAAATGCTCTTCTGATGCTTCTAAGCTTGGCACTTTGCGGAAAAGACCCAATAGTGGTAGTTGGTAATAGGGGGAGCTTAAAAAACTCTTCCTGAATCTTCTGACGGGTAAAGAAATCAGGTTTGCGGGTAAAATCTTCCTCATCAATCTTTAAGGGATCATTAGTTTTTTTTATTCGTGGTTCTTTAAAGAGAGCCTGATTGCTGTCATAAATCTCTTTAGCATGTGCTTTGATATTTTCAGCATCATTAGCACTATCACAGCCGCAGCCAATACTACTTTCGCTGCCACTGCCACAATCCTCCCCTAAAAACCTGGTACTGGCAAGAAGCTTAAGCTCTTTAAGCTCGGTAATTTTTTCAAGGGCAAAAGAGAAATAGCGTAAAGTTGAGGTATCAAGTTTATCTTCCAAGGTCTTGGTAACTGGTACATGTAAAAATGAACACGCCCCTGAAATTATCACATTCTCATGCTTGTGATACTTATATATGTCATCTAAAAGAGCACAAGTTAAAGCATAATTGTTTGCCCAGATATTTCTTCCTGAGATTACTCCAGCAAAAAGTGTAATATCATCTGGTAATGGCTTGTCTTTTAAAAGTTCAAGGTTAAATTTACCTTCAATAAAATCAAGCCCAACCCCCAGGAGTCTATGCTCATTTCCTTTACCTGTAAGAGTAAGGATTTCTTCATATACATCACGCACATCTCCAAAGTAGGTCTGAAGGCTTACTTTAACCTTGCTGGTAACAGATAAAATTTCTTGATAAATTTTAAGAAATGCTTCTCTTTCATAACCTGATAAATCGGTAACTAAGAAAGGCTCTTCCAAATTAAACCATAAAACTCCTAAATCCTGCGCTTTAAGAAGTAATTCTTTATAGCAGTTTATTACTCCTTCTACTAATTCCTTACATGCTAAGGAATTAGTGGTGGAGTTGGTAATCTTGGTAAGGGCGATTAAGGTGAAGGGGCCAATCATGGTTGGGCGAGTGGTAATACCAAGTTCTTTTGCCTCAAGATAATAATCAAGCGGTCCATTACCTGTAAGCTTGATATCAACCTCACCAATACTATAATGAGGTACAATATAATGGTAATTTGTAGTAAACCATTTCTTTAAAGGAAGGGCTGTATATTCATCTGTTCCACGTGCTATATCGTAATAAGCTTGTAACTTTTCCTGTAAAGTGGTGCTTGAGGCTAATTTATCAGCAAAGTGTTTTGGTAATATATTGCACAAAACCTGCGCGTCAAGAAGGTTGTCGTAATAAGAGAAATCACCTGCTGGAATAAAGTCTATCCCTTCGTTTTTCAGGCGCTCTAAGTTTTTTACTCTTATATCTTTAGCAGTCTTTGCTAAAGAGGTTGCATCAATTGCTCCTTTAAAGAAGTTTTCAATAGCGAATTTAAGTTCTCGCTTATCCCCAATTCTTGGTAACCCGATTACGGCATTTTTTATGTTTATGCTCACTTTATAATCCTGTATATATCGTTAAAATGGTAGATTTAATAACCTAAACCTAAAAAAATAAAACATTAATTTCTAAGAACTCCAGAGTGCTTATGATTATAAAGATAAATTAGAAATAAACAAATTTTTTATTAATATAGCTTGTTATAAATATTTTTTATAACAAGCTTCCCCCAGAAAACAACCACACCAATCTAAAGCACCACAAGAACTTACTCAAACCATAAAAAAACATATTATGTACTTTTCTGCAATAAATACATACCAATCCCTCCTTACTTTTTTAGCTGATTTTTTTAACAATACCAGCTTTTAAGGAGCACTAAAAAAACGTTAATAAACAGGGGGAATTTTACATGTTTAACTTCTTTAAATACTTAAGTTTCAGCAATTTTTTTAAAAAAGGAAACTTTACTAAAAAGAAGGGGGCAGACCGTCTTTATTCATCGAATAAAAAACTACAAATACCAAAGGATGACATTTTAGATATAGAGCCCAATGAACTTACTTTTGCTAAAAAAACTCTAAACAACATTAAAAAGAGTGAAGAATATATGCTAACAACTCCCAAAGGGCTAACCGAGCTTTCTAAAAATAAAGCATCAGAGCTTCAAATATTAAAAGCTCCCTCCCGAAAGCTATCCCTAACATATACTCCTAAAGTGCGTAATTCTTTATTATTTATTAAAGAGGATTATATTAAAGAGCGTATTTTTAAAAGAATCCTGCAAAGTTATACAACATCCGATTTTGCGCAATTTTCAGAGTTAATCCATAAAAACATTATGCTTTTAACTACTGGATGGCAATCACTCAAGGTTATTGGAAATAATAGTACCAATACTACTAGCACAACTGCTAAAATCTCCAATAGCTCCATTACTTCAACTTTTAAAGCTAAATCACTAGGAGTATCTTTAAATACTCCTTCTTTTCCCTTAAATTTCCACAAGAAAAAGAAGAAAAAAAAGCGTAAAGCCAGGCAAAATCAAACACTTTTACAAAAGGATATTTCTCAATCAGAAAATCATGCATCAGTAAAAAATCGCACTGATACTTTAAATCCTGCTAATACCGAATTTACCAATAATGAGGCTGCTTCAAAACGCACAATAAAAGCTATATCTACACCTACACTTACAACTACCACCTCATCAGCTTCACTTTTAAAAGCACCTTCCAACTTTGCAAATGATGAGGGAAAGACAGGATTAATCTTACCAAACGATCTGCCTAATTCTTTAAAAACTTCTTTTGAACAAACTTCTCTTAAAGAGTCCCTGGAGCCTTCTTTAAACCAGCAGACTTTAACAAATAATCTGACTAAACAGGTTGAACAAACTCAATTAACCAAACAGAAGGTAGTGGTGAAAGAAGCTAACCTATCTGCACCAACAGAAGTAACAGAATCCTTAATAAGTGCCACCTCAACATCAGAATCTTTAACAGAGCCCTTAAATAATCCATTAAATAACTCCCATAATGATTCTAACAGCTCAGTCCCGTCTAATCTGCCTTTAAAGTTTAATGCTTATGGCAAGGTTATCCATGAGCGCGAGGATAATAGTATACTCCTAAAAAATAACCGGGAGCTAATAAGTAGATTAGAAGAACTTCTGCCCTTAAGCAAGGAGGAATTTACCTTCTTAATTACCCCAATACTAGTTAGCTTAAGCGATTTTATTTACTTTCTACCAGCCTCTGAAAGTTATCATCATGAAGAAAAAGGAGGACTTTTTCGTCATTCCTTAGAATGCGGATTCTTAGCAGTACAATACTTAGAAAGAACTATTCCCAACTGTTCAGCTCCCCCGATGCAAAGAATGAAAGAACGCATAGCATATACGATTTGCGCTTTAGTAGTAGGACTACTGCATGATATCGGTAAGGTTCTAACCGATATTGAGGTTTTAGGGCTTGATGAGAAAGAAGAAGAGTCTTTATGGTTTCCCACAAAGGAAGGACTTTATACCTTTTTAGTGCGTAATAACTTTCTAAAATACACCTTCAGATATAAGCTTAATCGTGGTAAGCGTCATGAGACCTTTGCTCAAATAATGGTAGCTACTGTTACCCCAAAAGTATTGCTTGATTATCTCTTAAACTTCCCCAAACTACTTGAGGAGGTATATTTTGCGTTAAATAATCAGTATTCCTGCCTTCTTTATACTCTCATGAAAAAAGCTGATATGCGCAGTGTCGAGTTAGACCTGAAAGGGCGCTATTTACCTGATAGTGCCTTTAGACGCAAACCTAACGGCTTAAATAAAATGCTCCTTATTTTACAGGATGAAATAAGAATCAATCCTAAAGCCTTCAACTCTCCTAATGGACTAATTTATCTTGTAGGTAATAAGGCATACTTATCAATACCACAATATAAGTTCTATGAACTCTTAAAACCTTTACGTAAAGCTATGCTGGTTCTTCCTTTCAAGGATCCGTTATCTTTTTATGAATGCTTGATTGAATTGGGTATTGGAGTTTATGCGCAAGGTCAAAAGGGGTTAATACTTAGTAACTTCCTATTTAAAGGAGCAAAAGATATCATAAAAGTTTTTGGGGTGGAGATTGTTAATACGGAATACCTCTTTGCCTTAGCTCTTGAACCTGCTCCAGTACCTGAGGTTGACCCATTATTAGCAAAAGCCTTTGATGCTCTTTGTAAAAAGGGGGAATATAGCGTAAGTATTCAAAATTGCCTAAAGTATCTGGGAGATAACTACGCTTTCTATCACAATCAAACAGCTTCTCAAGTTGCCACAACTCAAACTGCCGACTCTCAAAGCCAAACTTATGACTATGAGGAAGAACCAGACTTTCAAGATACCGGAGCAAACAGCATAAATAATAAGGTAAAGCACACTAAAACCACCAAAGCTTCTAAAACGATGGCAAACATGGAGAACATAGAAAACCTGGAAAATATGTACCTCATAACTCAATCCCCTGAGGAAAACACTGATGCTTTAAAGACAGATACTAAAACGAAAGGTACTCAGACTGCTATTTCTCAAACTAAAGACACTCAACTGGATGCTATTAAAGATGCTCTTGTCAAAGCAAAAACACTCAATGTTCCTTCCTTAGAGTTTCCTTCTTCTCCTTTAGCACCGCTTGATAATGAGTTTGCCACCTTAAAAGCAAGGATTATAAAAAACATTCCACCAATAAAGAGTGCTAAAGGGTTGAACAAGGATCCTCATGACCTTAAAGAAGATGAAAAAGAAACTGCTTTGGTAAAGATTTATGAACCAGCCAATGAAGAAGTACTATCTTTAAGGGAAGATGTTAATCCAATGGAAAAATTTATCCCTAAAAAGTTTATGGCTCGTGATGAAAAAGGCAGGTTTATTAAGAGGGTAACTACTAAAGATAACGCAAAGGCTGATAATATTCATAAAGACCATATCACAGAAAAAGATCACTTAATAGATTCTCTCCCCCCTAAAGAATCAGCATGCTTTGATTTTAATAAGGAACTTCCAAAAGAGGTTACTAATAATGCTTATGACCTTAATGACACTCCAAATAGAGCTGTAAAGGACACCCAAAAAAATACCCCACATATTAAATTATCGAAAGTTATAAATGCAGATCCTTCAAAGGATAACGATAAGGCTAACAATAAAAATGCTAATAAAGAAGATATCAGTACTGATAATACCAACCTTGCTCCAATGCAAAACACGAATAACGATATAGATATAGCTAAAGCTAAAAAAGGCTATGATAAAAATGAAAAAGATCCTGGTAATCCTAAAGAATGCCAAAACCAAACAGATACTTCAAAAAAGCAACCAGGCTGGAGTAAGTGTTTGGGGAAAGACGAATCACAGGCACTCAATCATAAGCCCTGGAATCTAAAAACAAATACTAAGGAAGATGCTGCTAAGGATGGCAATAATGAGAAACTTCCTAATAAAGGTACTAGTACTTCTTCAAATACCTTATCTACCAAACTCACACCTGCATCATTAACAACTACTGAAGCCTTAAAAATGGCTAAGCGCTTTAAAAATAAGAGTAAACATAAATATCACCCTAAGTGGCTGCATAAAGGAGGTAAAACATAATGCAAAAAATTCTAGCAGCCTTAAAACCTCTAAGTTCTGATATAAAGGGCAAAATCTTGCTTTATCAGATTGCTATTGGTTTTTTTACGATTCTTACTTTGTTTATTACCTCTTTGCTAATAAGGGATAGCTTATATCTTCTTTTAATACCACTACTCATTACTAGTCTTGTTACAGCTTTAAGAATAAATACCTTAGCTGATTATAAGGATAAGCAAAGTATTTTAAAAGGAGTTCCATTTAGTACCTTAAGCTTAAACACCTTAAAAGTTTACACTAAAAAAGAAGAGCTGTTTTTAGGGGAAGGTTTTATTTGGGGTAAGAGTGAGGTAAAGAAATGTCTGGATATTATCGAGAAATATCCGGGCGCTTATAAGGTCGATGCGCATCCTAAAGTAAAGGGGCTGCGTTTTATGCAGGCTTTAAAGGAAAGTAACATGCTTTATGTACCTGTTAAGTTCTTAGATGGTCATACGCTTATTACAGGTACCACAGGGGCCGGAAAAACGAGATTATTTGATATGCTTATTGCCCAGGCGATTATCAGAAATGAAGCTGTAATCATTCTTGACCCTAAAGGTGACAAGGATTTATGTGAACACGCTAAAAAGGTAACTAACATGTTTGATGAAAGAAAGTTTAAGTACTTTCATCCAGGCTACCCTGAAAATAGCATTATCATAAATCCACTGCACAATTTTAACAGAGCAACAGAACTTGCCTCAAGAATTGCCTCGTTAATTCCGGTTGCTCGAGGAACTAACGATCCTTTTAAAAGTTTTGCGCAATTAGCTTTAAATGCCGTAATAGGTGGATTATTAGTTTGCCATGAAAAACCAACCTTAAAAAAGATTCGCTATTATATTGACTCACGTCTGATAGAGCTCGGCTTTTTAGCGTTTAAGGCATATTTTGAGGAATATTTGCCTAAAGAGCATAAAGATGAATGGGAGGCTCTGGCAAGTACTGTTACCAAATACCCAATAACGCTGCTAAGTAATTACTATAAGTTTTATTTAAAACGATTACGCCCGCAAAAACCTTCGGATGAGCTTGATAGGTTATATACCCTTGCTAAACACGATGCCACTCACTATGGGAAAATGATTGGCTCGTTGATTAGTGTTCTTGATGCACTTACTTATGGGGAATTAGGAGAGCTATTAAGTCCTGCTAATGAGGTTGATTATGACACCATAGAAGGTGATTTTAGTAAACTTATTGAAAAAGGGGCAATTATCTATATCGGGCTTGATTCTTTAACAGATAATTTAGTTGGTGGCGCTTTAGGATCCCTCTTTCTGGCAGATCTGACAAGTGTAGCAGGGGCAAGGTATAACTATGCCAGTAAGATTAGTCCTGTAAATCTTTTTATCGATGAATGTGCCGAAGTTGTTTCTGATGAACTTATTCAGCTTCTTAATAAAGGTCGTGGCGCAGGATTTAGATTGACTGTTGCCACCCAGACTGTGGCAGATTTTGAGGCACGACTGGGTTCTGAAGCTAAGGCTAATCAGGTTTTAGGCAATTTAAATAACGTTATTTCCCTGCGCATTATCGATAATAGCACTAAAGAGTATATTGCAAATCTTCTTCCTAAAATAAGGGTAAATTATCATGCAAGAAGTGCCGTGCAAAATAGCACATCAGATAGCCTCCTAAAGTTTAGCGCCACTACCTCAGATAGCATATCAGAGGAGGAAATCAGTCTATTTCCCCCACAACTGCTTAGTGAATTACCGGATTTAGAGTTTATCGCCAAAATCGGTGGCTCCACTCTTTATAAAGGTAAGTTACCACTGGTAGTTTCGTAAAAAGCCAAAACAAATAAAGAAAAGAAACAACCATAGACCAATACCGATAAAGAAAATTTCCCAAAGAATAAAGGGTAATAAGGAATAAAAACATGCAAGAAAGCAGCAGTAAAAATAGTGCTAACAGTGAATATCTGCTTACCATGGCAGCACTTGTCATAATTGTGATTGTTTATGTGGTAAATATTACCCCTGATACTTTATTTAAGGTATTAGGAGAATATGCCCCTGATAAACTTACATATGAAAAAGAGCTTAGTGATACTTATAATGAAAATGGCGCTATTATCTTAAGAGGTTCCTTAATTGACGAGCTGTTTTTTACCAACAATAAAATGCCAGAGAAGCAAGTAAATGGAGAAAATCAGGAAAATAAAGAAAGCCACGCTTTAAAACCTCAAAAAGTAAACCAAGAGAACCAACCTCAAAAAAACAGCCACAAAAATCTACCCCCAAAAAAATCAAACTATACATATTACCTAATCCCTAAAGATAATAAGGGACAAGAGGTAATAGTTTTAAAAGAGAGTGAGATAATTTTTTTGGATAGACTAAAGCTTTATAGTGAGCTTTTATCCTTAAAATTTCAAAGATTAGAAATGTTTTTCATAGCGCTGAGTGTTTTTATGCTTTGGGGAGTTTGTGATGGGTATTATGCTAATAGTTTAAGGTTTATTAAAGGTGGTATTGCTAATCCCTTATACTATAAGGTAATGATGTTTTCAGTGGTGATAGCGATTTTCTGTAATGTATTGGTTTTTGGGTATATAAGTTCTTTAGCTTATTATGAGTTATTACAAAGCATAACGCTTAGCTTCTTTGTTGCAAGCTTATGGGGATTTGTGTATACCAAAGGCAAGATGTTTAAGAAGCTTGAGGATAAATAACCCCGAAATTCTTCCTGAAAATCCGCTACTTTTCAGGGAAAAAAAGGCAAGTTACTAAAAAACAGTACTTTTGTGCAAGTTTTTCTAATAGATCCTGCCTTATATTTTTTTCTAAATTTATTAAACTTGCCATAGAAAAACGCATCGCAAAATATGGGAAGTTTTTATGATTAAAATTGAATTACCAAAATACATTGATGAACCACCTACAATTCTGCTTTGGTCAATTGATGAACTGGTGCCTTTTATCTTAGGACTTGTTATTGGCATGCAAATAGGTCAGGCGCTTATTTGCACACTTCTTGGTCTTATAGTTACTAGAGTCTACCAGCGTTACCTTCACCAAAACCCTGATGGTTTTGTGAACCATTGGCTTTATTGGCATGGTCTTACGTTTTCTGAGAGTAGAAGTGTGCCTAATCCTTTTGAGAGGGACTTTTACTAATGGATTTACAAAGATTTATCAGCTCCTATCAAGGCTCAAGGGTAACAGCTTTAGTTAGCATGTCACTACTTGTGGTAATGATTATCACCAATGTTTTTTTAGTATCAGGGCTTGTAAATAAACGTGAGAGCGTAGTGCTGATTCCTCCAAATTTAACTCAGGAAGTAAAGCTTGTTCAAAATAAGGCTAATGAAGGGTATTTAAAGGCCTGGGGTTTATTTTTAGCGGAACTTGTCGGCAATGTTACCCCTCAGAACATTTCTTTTATCAGGGCATCAGTCGATCCACTTCTTTCACCAAAAATCTACCAGGAGTTTATCGATGCCCTGGAAAGTCAGGCAGCTCAGATAAAAATTGATAATATCAGTATGAGCTTTGAGCCAAAGGTAGTGATTTTTGAGGAAGAATCAAATTTAGTGTTTGTTAGTGGTCATAGCGTAATAGCAGGACCTGCCGGCGATGAAACACGCAGTACTAGAACTTATGAATTTATGATTCAAATGAATGGCTATAAACCACTTTTAACCTGGGTTGATACCTATGAAGGTAATGCTAAAACTAAAAAAGAACGCCAAAGAATTAAAAAAGCCAAAGATAGACTAATCAAACGAGAAAAACGCCAAACATATGATTAATCATAAACAATAAGCAAACAAGAAACACTGACATTATGAAGAATTTACACCTTTTAAAAACTCCTTTTTACGCACTCATGCTGCTTTTTGCATTAAGTATTGTTCTAACTGTTAGGGCTGATGATTTCAGTAATGATGATCATGCTTATGAATTTAGCATCTCCAAAAACAACTTAAATAGAATTTCCTTTAAACATAAGCAATTGAAGATAAATACTATAAGTGATGCCCAAATTAAGGTTGATAGGGGATCAATTTACCTATTACCTGATAATGATGAATCAATTACGCTTTTTGTAACTCCTCAGGATGCCCCACAATTAACGTATCTTGTAACTTTAATTAGTGAAGACATTAAGGCGCAGGATATCAAGATTCCACTACCTTCTTCGTATCTGGCCAAAGAAGAGGAAAAAGCACAATTAAAAAAATTAAAACTCCATACAAAAACCACCAGCTCCCCTGAGTCAAACACTATTTCAGACAGTACCACTTACCAAGGAGCAATTGCTAAGATTATCAGGGAGTTCTGGTATAACCTTGATAAGAATAATGAAGAGCTTATTGTCAATGGCTATGAGGTTTATGGCGATGAGTTAAAGGCCATGTTTAATATAGATTTTGCAAAAGAGAAGTTTTGTGGAAGTACTTTAACTGAAGAGGTGCTATCGGTAACCTTAACTAATGATTACGCCCTGGTACTTTTAAGTATTGCCAACCCCTTAAATATTGATACGCAAATAATTTGTGAAGTCACCCCACTTGCCTGGAGCGTACTTAATAGTACCAAAGTAGATAAGTTTGGAAGTAAATATGTTTTAGTAGTTCTAAAGAAGGAGGAGTTAATTGATGCTTAATAAACTCTCCCCCAAAGTTAAACGCTTTTTAACGCTCGGCTTAGGTATAGCGAGCATAATTTTAGTGGTAGTTATCTTCAACCCAAAAAATACTAAAGAAATCCATATCACCGAAAATCATGCTATGCGCAATGTCTTAACCGATGTAAATATTCGTGAGGTTGGTGTTGATAGCCTGGCTGCCAACTTAAAACTTGCCCAAAGACGCATTAAGGTATTACAAGATGAACTAAGTAAGCAAAGTAAAGAACTTGAAAGGGTAAAAGCTTCTGTTACTGCCAATAACTTAAAGACCAACCGTGAGATTTCTGAGGAAATAGCCAAACTTAACACCCTTAATAAAAATCTGGTAAAAGAGCAGATAGAGGAGATTAAGGCAAAAGAGGAGCATAGTAACAATAGAATAAAAATCCCCCCTCAAACGCAAAGGCAAACAACACCAGCAGCTCCAAGCATTATTACAAAAAACAGTAACATAAAAAATGATGTCAGAGTAAACCCGATTATAACCACAAGTGGCAATAGACAAATAGCAACAACTTTTAAAAGGGTGATTAGAAGTATCAGTGATGAGCAGGGGTTTACTCATCAAAACTCTTCCTCAAATTTAAATGGTGGATTAAGTTTCGATTCAGATCTGAATAATTCCTCAAATAAAATGCTTAAGAGTAATGATAATGACCTTTTTAGAGGGAAGAATATTACTTATGAGGAGGTTTTAGAAAATGGTAAAGATTTAATTAGTAACAGAGGTAAGGTAAATACCCGACATAAGGCAAACCATACCCAAAATCAAAACCAGAACACCAGAAAGCTCAAGGATAACGGCAGACTCTATATCCCTTCAGGTTCTGTGATAAGCGGTATGCTTATCACAGGTCTTGATGCACCAACTAAAGAAAACGCCAAAGAGGAGCCATTTCCTGTGCTTATTAGTGTAAATGCTGATGCGCTTTTACCTAATAATGTGCGTTTTAATTTTAAGGAATGCTTAGTAATAGCTGCAGGTTTTGGGGATATGAGTTCGGAGCGGGTATATTTACGCACTGAAAGTTTAAGCTGTATTACTAAAAAGGGGAAAGTTATAGAAACACCAATTAATGCTTATGCTTCAGGTGAGGATGGTAAGGCAGGTGTAAGAGGAAGATTGGTCTCTAAACAAGGTAAGCTTATTGCCAGATCTCTTACCGCAGGATTTTTAGAAGGTCTGGCTGGAGCATTTGATGTAAACCCTGTACCTGTTATAAATACCAGTTCCTCTGATACTGTTGACTACCAGAGGGTTTATAGTTCTCAGGCCATGCAGGGAGCAGCTGTTGCTGGTTCTTCTAAAGCTTTAGAAAAAATTGCCTCCTTTTACTTGAAACTTGCCCAGGAAATGTTCCCAGTGCTTGAGATTGATGCTGGTAGACAGATAGATTTAATTGTAACGCAAGGCTTTAATGTTCCTAGCACGTTAGATGATAGGATTTAAAAAGCATGGGTAAGATTTTTAAAGGATACTATTTAATAAAGCTATTACTTATTATCCTTTGCGCTATCAAAGCAGGGTATGCGCACTCATTTTATGAGAATAAAGCGCAAGGTTGGTTCTGGTATAAAGAGGTAAAAAGAATTGAGGAAATTGAAGAAGAGCAAGAAGATTACACCAAAACACTAAAAGAAGAACTAATAACACAAGACTCAATAACAAAAACCTTAGATGAAACTGAGGTTTTTAGTGAAGATGGACTTTTTAGAGCAAGTTTACTTAAAAGGATAATTCCTGATGCCTTAAATAAAGCATTAGACAATCCTACATATGAGAATGTTGAGAACTTTTATTTTTTACAAAAAATGGCGCTAGATAAAAGCCAAAAATTTGAGGATATATCAAGGCGAATTCCACTGTTAGATCCGCAATATGATGAACTTCGTAACCGTCCTCAATCACCTCATGAGAATTTACTTCATAAAAAGGCAGCTGAGAAAAAAAGGTTGGCCATCTTTAAGAAAATAGCGCAAAAGGCAGGAATATTCTTTATTTATAAGGGAAGCTGCAGTAAATGTCATTTAGCTAAAAGACAAGTTAATGCATTAAGTCAATACGGCTTTAAGATTATTGCCATAAGTGCTGATGATTTATTATTTAAGGATTTAATGGTAGAAAAGAATGTATCTGATAAAAATATACCCCTGATGCTTGGCATAACATCAGTACCAAGTTTAGTACTTGTTGCCCCAGATTCAGAACAAAAATTCACAGTATTAACAAGTTCACTCTTAAAGGATAGTGATCTTTATGCAAGAATTATTGAAGGAGGCAATATGCTTGGTATAGCAAGTAAGTAAAAGATAAAGAGAAACAAGAAAAAAGAGGAAATAAGAGGATCTTCTAAAGATAAACACACCCACCATAAAACTCCAGAAAAAAGCAAATTTTCTGGAAAATCCTAAGAAAAAATTTTTAGAAGATCCTAAAAAAACATACCAAAAATTTAAAAAACACCTCCTGAAAAAGGCAAAAAAATAACAAAAACACCTAAAAAATATAAAAATCAGAAATTGCTGTGCGTCTAATCACATAATACACACTAAAAATCTAAGGTAAAAGGCAAAAAAAAGGTGTTTCCGTAAAACCAAACTAGAATTAAAATTATAAAAAATTAAGGTTTTTAAAAATAAAAGTTATCAAGCCCTTGAAAAATAAGGCATTTGTATTATTTAAAATCTGCAAAACCATCCATTTTTTAAAATAAACTTATTTAGAAGATCTTTTAAAAACTGCTCAAATTTTAAGCATAGAACAAAAATTTTTAACTAAATTATGAAGCTTATCACATAAAGTTGCTTTATAAATGTTGTTATTGTTAAAAAAACTCATAAATTCACGATTTTTAGAGGAAAATGTGCAAATTTACTGTATATTTTTTGAGTGGTAGTTTATTAAAAAAGTAAAATTTAAACACCATGAATCTTAAAACCCCTTATATTATAAGGCTTTATGATTTTTAAAAATTCAAAAAATCAGGAGCGAAAGGGTAAACTCTCAGTTTATAGCTTTTTAGGAAATATAACATTTTTCCCTGAACTTTCACTAAAAGATAACGATATAATGCCACAAATGTTATAAACATAGCTTTTAGGTTGCTTTATTGTTTAAATTTAGTAAATTTAAAGAGGTGTTTGTGAAGTTTTAAAAAGAAGTGCCTAATTTTTTATAAAATTATAGAAAATCACTAATTTTTAAATTTAAAAAAATTAAAAACTGCTTAATTTTTTTAACTTAGAAATCTTCTAAATTTGCATAAATGCACTAGATTATTTTAGTATAGTTTATATCTGATAGAGTCTTAAAAACTTAATGCGCTCTTAAATATCGCAAACCAGCGCCAAATATTCTCCCCGTTTCCCCAAAAAATTTCCCTGAACACAAAAAATGCCCAAAAAACATCCAAAAAACTATACAACGTTATGATATCTTATTTTTTAATGTTAAATATTTTTCTTTAGGAGGTAAAGTTCTTATAAATTTGCACGCTAATTGTTATAATAGAAAGGATTCAGTTTTTTTATATGACACTTTGGTTTATTAAGTATTTTTTGGAAGTCACGATAAACAAATGGTAATGACATGTAATTCCTATCTTAATTTAAGATTCGTAAATATAATTCAGAGTATTAGAACAACCCCATATTCTGCCCCTGAATTATATAGTGCAGGTCATATTCGTAATTATTCCGATGTAGAAAGTACTGGCAGACTCTTGCGTCAGGCCAAAGTGGAAAGTGGTAAAGACTTTGAGCAGTTTTTAATAGGACAAAGAGATGTAAATGCCTGGAAAATAGGGGTGTTTAAATTCTTTTATAATTACTATAAATCCTTCCCTGAAAAACTTCTTTCCTTAAGAGTCCAAAAAGATGCTCCTTTAATGGAGAAGTTTATCGATAATATCGAGATAAACCCTAATCTTGCCAACTTCTATACTGAATGCGGTCACGATCCACATTTTGCGCTTAAGTATACTGTCTCAAAAATCATTTGCGATGAACGTCGCTTAGGTTGGATGAATACATTTTGTGGTAAGTTTATGAGCCTGTTGGCTTTAGGAGAGGATACTGGTATTATTGCTCTAACATTAGTTAGACAATTGGATCTGGTAGAATCTGCTTACGGTCTAGGGGTAATAAACTCTGAGATGCGTGAGAACCTTATAAACCGCACAGGTAGACGAATTGTTGATATGTTTGGTTCCTGGGGGAGATTTTTATCCGGAGTATTATTAGCTCATCTTTATGAGATCTGTCTTTCTACGGCGGAACTTCGTTATCTGCCAAAAAGAGCGCAGGAGTTATTAGATAGCTATTATCTATGTTGCAATAATGATATTCATCGCTACCTGCCAATTGAAGGTTGGAAGGTTGATGATATTAAAGATTTTAAAGAAGCTCTGCGTCCTTATGTAAATGCTCAGGAACTGGATGAGTTATGGTATAAAACAGAAAGCAAATACTTGCTTAATATTGATATTTTAAGTAGCGCATTTTACTTTTACCAAAACCATATCACTCCAAAAGTTAAGGAATATAACCTTCAGCCATACTTTATGGAATTTGGGAAATATGATGAGTTTATTCCGATTATCAACGGCTTTGACTTTAAAGTGTATTTTGAGAGCCTAAAATTACCACTTAAAAAAGGTGAATTACCACTGTTTGTGATGCGCTTTAATATGTACACTACCAAAGGCATCTGGAGTTTTGGGCCATATAAAGGCAGAACCTTTAAAAAATGGCCAGAAAAACTGGAGGTGGTAATAGGGGATCTTACTAGTAGAGATTACGGTAATATGATTTTACCAATCTATATCCCAAATACTGACTCAGAATTTGCTCTTCAAATTCCTACTTCTTATCGCTGTAACACTGCATTTTTAAATTTATCACCGCAGGAGCAGCTGGATTACTTAAAAGATGATATTGCTTCACTTAAGGGATTTTTTGAGGAATTACCTGCAATTATCAACCCAAAACCAAGAAATAAACCATCAAAAATCTTTAGCAATCTTGCGCACCTTGACTTTAATCATTAATTTTTTTTACCAAACCCAGCCGTAAAGCCTCTAGCTTTAGCTATGGGGATATAAGGCATTCTCAAAAAATTTAAAATCTATTG
>CALXYT010000041.1 GCA_944393045.1 uncultured Succinivibrionaceae bacterium
TTATACAATAATTGATTAAATAATACAATAGATTTTAAATTTTTTGAGAATGCCTTATATCCCCATAGCTAAAGCTAGGGGGCTTTACGGCTGGGTTTGGTAAAAAAACGTCCTCTTTTTTTACCTTTTGGGGATTATATTTTTTGAAGGGCATTTATATTTTTATCATAATTTATAAAATTATCTACGCTACCTCACATCTGTCCATAGCTTAGACCTCCCCAAAATTCCATTTCATAGTCATAACAAAAATGTTACCTCACAGGACATCTCACCTAAGTGAGCCTTCAAAGGTACCTTAGTCTGTTTTCTGTTCAATAATTTGGGCAATTTTAAGGGAGGATGCATTAAAATCTTCACCATCAGAGGTGATCTTTACCATAGTGCAAGTATTAAACATAATGTTTTTATCGGTAAGTTCTAGCGTTAAATAATTAACCAGTGGTAGGTGACTTACAATCAGAATATTGCCTTCTGTAAGATCTGCACACTCAATTTTTAAGTACTCGATAAAGTTTAAGTAATTACCGCTAGGAATAAGCATAGATTCAGTTTCTTTTTCTGCAGCATTTATTCCTTCAAGCATTAAATCACAAGTCATCTGCGCTCTTTTATATGGACTTACAAAAACTTTGGTAAAAGATGTTATCTTTGCTTCATTTTTTAAATAACGGTTTAGTGCTTTTGCCTGCTTTATTCCAAAAGGGGTAAGTACTCTTTCACAATCGGTGCTGTTAAAAGCCGCATCGCCATGCCTTGCAATATAAATCATTAAACTCATTATCTTTCCTTTCAGCATTTTAAAAACTTATTTAGTATAATATTAGCTTATATCACAAAGCTTATCCTTTTAAGGTTAAGTAACCTTGATATAGCTAACAAAGTTTTTTAAGCTGAAGATTAAAAAAGACATTTAGGGATTTTTTACTATGGATTATCTGTTTAACCTTAATTATAAGCTTGCAAGTTTTATAATTAAGTTAATGGTTGAGGCTAATGTGGTAGATTTTTGTATTGCCCCTGGATCAAGAAGTGCGCCTTTTGCATTAGCCCTCGCTAATACCTTAAATGTTAAGACCCATATTCATTTTGACGAAAGGGCATTAGGTTTTTTAGCATTAGGCATAACTAAAGCCAGCAATAATCCTGTGGTGGTGATAACCACATCAGGATCTGCCGTAGGCAATTTACTACCTTCAGTTATGGAAGCGCATAACACTAATGCAAGGCTTATTATAATTTCAACCGATAGACCATATGAACTGCTTGATTGCGGGGCAAATCAAACATGTATGCAGGAGCATATCTTCTCGCACTATACACTATTTAGTAATATTGACCCCTTATCTACTGAGGTAACCTTAGATGTTATCGCTAATAAAGTAAATCATGCCCTGTTAAAAGCGACATCGTTAAAAGAGGTATTGCATTTAAATGTAAGAATGCGTGAGCCTCTATATTCCCATACTCCTAATATAACTTTTAATGCTCAAGATTTTTTATCTTGCTTACAGTATCAAGATAGGTCTTTAATACAAAAGGTTATGGCAAATGAATCTTTTGCATCATTCTTTAAGGAAGGGGAATTTAAAAAATTAGCCTGTTCTTTTATTCAAGTCAATAATACAAAAAAGAATCCCCTAAAGGAAGAAATCAAGGATAATAAGAACCAGGATCATAATGAAAATAACTCCAATAATTATGAAAGCAACATTTTTAGCAGCCAATCGTTTAGTAAAGAATCTTTCGCTCATAATTCTCAAGTAAATATCTTTACTTTTTTGGCAAAACTGATTAGTAACCCCAAAAACACAACTCTTGCCATAGTAGGTGATATAGCGCATACAGAGCAAAATTACCTTATAACTATACTTAATTACTTTAACCTTAGTGCTTTTTGTGATTGCCAGTCAAATATAGTGAGCAGACAAAACAAAGAGGTTAAAGAATCCCAAAACCAAAATATTTTAGATAACGAAAATGTATTTATAGGCGATTACGATGTTTTGTTAAAGAGTAATTTCTTAAAAGATCATCAGGTTGATAATTTAGTGATTTTTGGGGGGAGGTTTATCTCAAAAAATCTTCTAAGCTTTATTAAAGATTTTAAAGGGGAAGTTTATCTTTTAAATGATTCTCTTACTAACCTTAATGCTCAAAGCATTAAGGCAAGAACTTTACTCGTCTCCTATAAAGAACTTGCATACTTAGCTAAGATCTTTAATAACAATAACAAAATAAGCAACAATACTCTTGTTGGTTTTAATAAGGCGTTAGGTAAGGAATATAACAACTTACTTGCGAAAAAAGAGAGTTACCTAAACTCATTAACTAACCTTTCGGAGATAACCGCAATTTGGGAGCTAAGGAGATTTTTAATAAATAAAAGCTTCTTTATCGGTAATAGCCTTGCTATAAGAGTCGCAGATTTACTTTTTATGCCTAAAAAAATCTATTCATCTCGTGGCGTTTCAGGTATCGATGGGCAAATTGCTACTGCATCGGGTGTATACCTAGGTCTTGCAGGAAAAGAGCAGGAAGAGGGGCTGATAACAATTTTAGGCGATACTACTGCGCTTTATGATCTTTCAAGTATTGCCTTGCTGAAAGGACAAAATCATAAGCTAATTATCTTAAATAATAATGGAGGGAAGATCTTTACTAAATTTGCAGTAAATGATGAGAGAATTTTAGAGAAGTTCTTTATAAACTCAAGTAATGCAAATTTTTATGGGGTATGTGAGATGTTTAATATTCCATATAAATCACCAACATCAAAATCTGAGTATCAAGAGTTACTAAAGACTGATACTAAAGGACCTATGGTTATTGAACTAAAATTATCAAGTGATTGTTTTAAGGAAATTGAGGATTATTTTAGTGTTTTTAAGTAAAAGGTTTAAGCAATCATAATGCGTACAAATTATTAACTCGAATGCTTAAGCTATATACAAATTTTAATTTTTTTTTTAAAGATCTTCAAAAATAGTTTACAAGAAAATTTTTATCGATATAATATGCGACATCAACACGGACAGATGGCAGAGCGGTTGAATGCACCGGTCTTGAAAACCGGCGACGCGCGAGCGTTCCTGAGTTCGAATCTCAGTCTGTCCGCCATGCAAAACATTTCAAATGAAATTCACTCATAAATCTCAATTAAACCAATAAACAAAGCAACAAATTAAACTTCTAGGTTTAAGTCCCTGTTTTTTGAGAAACAAAATCGCTAAATTATTAAATCACCGAATTACTAACATACTAACTCTCTATCTTATTATGATGTTTATCATACCTTTATTAGCAATAAACAGGAGTCCCAAGTATCCATGCTTTGACTTTGTAGCCAGAATCTTAATATAGAAGAACATGCAAAAACAACGTCTGACAATGTTTGGATATGCTAGGTTACATTTTAGGTAGATATTTTTTGCAAATAATTTGATGCTTATGACATAAAACAAAATAATTAAATTACATGTATAAATAAAGCGAATATTTTTAATATGAAGTAAACTTTGTTTTAACAAAATAGAGTTTTTAGGTTTGATTACAGGTTTTTAGAAGTGGATATAAAAAGCAGGAGCCTCTTAAACAAAATTACCCCTAAAAGGTTAAATTCATAAAAGTTATAGAAAAAACAATACCTTCTGCCTATATCCATAAGAAATGGCTAATGATTTTTACCCATTTGCAATAATTTCCAGTAGAAGATGGGGTATTTTTTTAATCATCTAATGTATTATTTAAAAAATGATGCATTTATCTATCTACATGTATCTATTTTATACATACAGGTAGTTAGTTTGTTATAAAAAAGTAAAAACTTTATGTGATATTAAGCACGTTTTTAATTTTTACAAAATTTTTTTACAAGAAATTTATGACTGATTTTTAGTATAAATTTTAATCTAATACCTCTTAAACCCTTATATTATAAGGCTTGTTAGTTGATACATTTTTAAAGATTTTGTCTTTAAATTATGTGATTACATAACAAATTGTTACAAAATATGTCATGACCTAGACGCCAAAAAAATCTTGCCTTATTATGAGCATGTTCTTAAGGAATAGTGCTTTAATGAAGATTAAAGATAAAGATAATTACAGATTCCTATAAGTGTAAAAAGCTCTCTTAAAGCACTCGATAAACTGATTATTATAACAATTACAAACAATATTAAAGGACAATGAACTAATGAAAAAACTAATTTC
Organism: uncultured Succinivibrionaceae bacterium; assembly: GCA_944393045.1. Classification (GTDB taxonomy): domain Bacteria; phylum Pseudomonadota; class Gammaproteobacteria; order Enterobacterales; family Succinivibrionaceae; genus HGM20899. Next base: position 4,216 of record CALXYT010000041.1, read on the forward strand.
AAAGAGCATAGGAGGTATAAGATTAAGTAGCAGTAACAATAAACATAACACTTAATTAAGAAACACATTATTTTCTGCCAAATAAGAGTTACCATGAAAAGATACTGAAGTAACCACGGAAAAAAAGCAGAAATTAACAATAAAAATTTTTGAAGAAACATTATTAAAGAAACATAAAAATACTAATAACAACAAATAATTAAGTACAAAAACATAAGAAAAAGGATACGACTATGAGTACTATTTCAGAACACCTAGGTAGAGCATTATCAATGAACCGTAAGTTCTTCTGGTCTGCATATATAAGAGGGTATTGGTTTATTTTCTTATTTGTATTATTTCATACTGTGACCATTGTGGCTCCACATTACCAAGATCATGGGATAACTTGGGTTTTATTGGATATAGCCTTTTTTATTGGTGTATCAATGGTTTTCTTACTTTATCCATATGCTCGTGTGTGCCAATTGGCTATTGCTGACTTTATTGGTACTGGAAGTTCGACTGAGCAAACAATATTTGTGGGACCGGTTTTACTTGTATTCCTCTTAGAGATTATCGCTTATGTACTCACCCTGGTTCTTATGCCTGTATTAGCGATAGGGGGAATGTTATATCTATACTTTGTAACCAATAATCCAAATAATCAGGAATCTTGTACTCAATAAACTAGGTTACTAAAAGGTTTAGTAGCAAAGCAAGAAAAAGAAGAAACACAGAAAAACTTTTGCTACTATATTTAAGGTCATATGTATTTATGGCCTTTTTATCGTTTCTAAAGGGGAATAAATGCAGAAATAAAGGAACTATATGTTAAATAAGCAAATAAGAAAGATTTAAATCTTATAATGAAGAAAACAAAAGAAAAAACTGATTTTAAAATGGATAAGAAGATTAAAAATTTAAGAAAGATTTAAAGGGTTTTAATAATTTAGAAGGGGATGTCTATTAAGATACTTTGCATGGCGGACAGACTGAGATTCGAACTCAGGAACGCTCGCGCGTCGCCGGTTTTCAAGACCGGTGCATTCAACCGCTCTGCCATCTGTCCGTGTTGATGTCGCATATTATATCGATAAAAATTTTCTTGTAAACTAAAAACTTAAAAAAGTTGTCTTTTTTGTAAAAAATCATATCAGTTTGCCGATAATTTGCACAAACTTAAGCTTATAAACCATAGAATCAGCGTTCACTTACTCTTTAAGCACTAAAAATTCTTCCCTATCTTTCACAATTTCTAAAAATAAATAAAAATGAAATGCGCTACCCCCACACATTGCTTACCTTGCTTCTCTGCTCTTTTATCTTCTGAAAAGTTAAATGTTTTAGGAAGATTCGTTTTTAGATGTACGATTTTTACTCGAATCATGAGCATTTATATTTGCCAGGATAGTATTTTAATGTAAAATGAGCATATAGATAATTTTAAGCCTGGCTCTTTTTATGCTCCAAAAACAGATTAAATCAGTTGTTTTACACGCTAGAGTAGTAAATGAAAGTGTAATTCAAACCTTAAAAGAATTAATTACCTTCTTAAGAGAATGTCACGTTGATGTTTATTGTGAGGAATATACCTCTGCCAGCATCTGTCCTACCTTACCGGCAGTAACCTTTTATGAAATGAAAAATAAAGCAGATTTGGTTATTGTGCTTGGTGGCGATGGTTCAATGCTTGGAGCTTCTCGTGAAATTGCTGTAAGTGGTATCCCGGTTCTTGGTATTAATAAAGGTCATTTAGGCTTTTTAACTGATTTAAAACCTCAGAATCTTAAAGAATCACTACGCAGTATTATTTATGGCGAGTATTTCTTTGAGGAGCGCTTTTTATTAAATACTGAGATTTATGTTGATGGTAAAGTAACTGAAAAATCTCTTGCCTTAAATGAAGCGGTTATCCATAGCGTTAAAACAGCTCATATGATGGATTTTTCGATATTTGTTGACGATAAATTCATGTATTCTCAAAAAGCCGATGGTCTTATTATTTCTACCCCAACAGGTTCTACTGCTTATAATCTTTCAGCAGGAGGGCCGATTATTGAACCATCGTTGAATATCATTTCACTGGTACCAATGTTTCCGCAATCCATGAATTGTCGTCCATTACTACTTCGTGCGGACTCCAAAATCAAGGTTTTATTTACTAGCAGGTTCTCTAATGCTCCTGAGGCAATTACTGTTAATTGCGATGGGCAAGTAATTTTAGATGCCACTGAAAAATGTGAAATAGTAATCTCTAAAAGCCCTGAGAGTTTAAAGATATGTCATCCTTATACGTACGATTATTTTGAGACTCTACGTGCTAAATTAGGTTTTGCGACCAAAATTGTGCAATAAGTAAAATTGCAATAAATAATATTAGGTATATAGAAACAGTAAAAAACATAGGTTTAGAGTCCTACAATTTGACCAAGAGTGTAAAAAGACATAAAAATATATTAAAATATATTGATAGATATATTTATTATACCTATAATTTAATGGGTATCTATAAAATGTAAGGAATATATCATATCTAAAGGATAAATTATGCTTGAATGTCTAGCCATTGAAAATTATGCAGTAGCCCGTAAAGTTGCACTTAACTTAGCAAGAGGTCTTACTGCTATTACTGGTGAAACTGGTGCAGGTAAGTCTATTGCCATAGATGCGTTATTATTAGTATTAGGTGGTAGGGCAGATGCGAAAGCAGTTCGTAAAGGAGCAACAAATGCCAATATCACAGCAACCTTTAATTTATCTGACACTCCAAGAGCATTAGCATATTTAACAGAAAAAGACCTCCTGGTAGAAGATGAACCTGATTTATGTATTTTACGCAGAGTTATTACTAAAGACGGGCGTTCTCGTGCTTATATCAATGATACTAATGTAAATACCTCTATTTTAAAAGAACTGGCCCCAATGCTTATTAATATTCACGGTCAGCATGATGGGCAATTATTATTAAAACCTGAGAACCAGATTGAGTATTTAGATGCATATGGGGAACTTGGTCCCTTGGTAAGTGAGGTTGCCTCACTTTACCATACTTATAGCCAGGGTAAAAAACGCTTTAATGAACTGGCCACTAGGCAAAATGAATCTATTGCTGAATATAAGCTTACTCATTATCAAATAGCAGAACTTGATAAACTTTCCCCAAAACAAAATGAGTTTTCAGAGTTATCAAATGAATATGACCGTTTAAATCATGTGCAAACGCTTCTTGAAGGCACCTCAGGAGTAATAGGTTGGTTATCTGATGAAGAGCAGGGGTTATTAACCTCACTTGCAACTATTCAGGGGAAACTTTCATCTTTAGCTGAGATTGATAAATCATTAGCATCAGTACTTGAAACATTTAATAGTGCAACTATAAACTTAGAAGATGCTTTATCAGAACTTATTACTTATCAAGAAAAACTGGAATATGACCCTGAGCGCATTGAGGCTTTAAATAAGCGCATGGAACTTTTTACCGATTTAGCACGTAAATATAATGTTGTTCCAAATGAGTTATTTAATGAACTCAATAGACTTAACGGTAAACTTAATGAGTTTTGTTCCTTAAAAGATGAACTTGAGCAATGTAAGCTTGAAGTTTACGAGGCAAAGGAGAAATTTTTAGCAAAAGCGCAGGAGTTAAGTGAAGCAAGATCCCAGATTGCTCCAAAATTTAATGCTAATGTGACTAAGCTTTTACATGAACTTTCTATGCCAAAAGCTTTGTTTGAGGCAAAGCTTCATCCTACAGAACCTCAGGCAAATGGTGTTGATGGCGTTGAGTTCTTATTTAACGCCAATGTCGGTATGGATTTAGATCTTATTTCTAAAAATGCCTCAGGAGGTGAAATAAGTCGTATTGCCTTGGCAATTTTAGCAATTACTGCCACTAAGATTTCAGCTCCAACCATGATTTTTGATGAAATCGATACTGGTATTAGTGGTCATACTGCCGCGGTTACAGGTAAGTTATTACGTAAATTAAGTGCTACCTCACAAGTAATAACAGTTACTCATTTACCACAAGTAGCAAGTGCTGCCCATCAGCAATTTGAAGTGTTGAAAGAAAATAATGATGAAGAAACGATTAGCACCATTAGAATGCTTGATGAAGAAGGGCGCTTACAAGAATTAGCACGCTTGCTAGGGGGGGCGAAGATTACCCAAGCATCCATTGAAGCTGCTAAAGAACTAATGAATGAACAAAGTAAAGAATTCGAATGATGTAAAGAATACAAACAACATAAACAGATTAAATAAAAAATTAAATAAAAAAATAAAGAACAATTTTAAAGGATTGTATATTTTTAATGTAAAACTGTTGCTTTAAGTAATTATATTTGGAGTTTTTATGGCAACCAATGAACTAGATAAAACTACCCCAAGACATTTAAACGAAAAGCCTTTTGTTAATTTCTTATTCTGGGTGATCTTTGCGGTATGCTTATTACCAGTAGTCCCATCCTATGTGGCATTAATCTTAGGTATTATTGTAGCCTCATGTAACTTAATACCAGCTAAATTAAAGATTGGTGCTATCACTAAAACCATGCTTTCGTATTCTATTGTAGGCTTAGGGTTTGGGATAACAATTGATCAGGCTACTGCTGCTTGCCAAAACGGTTTAAGTTTAATTATCGGATCTATTGCCGTAACTTTAATTGTTGGTATTATTATTACTAAACTTATTAAGTTTGATTTAAAGTCTGGTTACCTTATCAGTTCAGGTACTGCTATTTGTGGTGGTTCCGCTATTGCCGCAGTTGCTCCAGCCATAAATGCCAAAGATGATGAAATAAGCTTAGCTTTAGCAACTGTATTTGTGTTAAATGCTGTAGCTTTAGTACTCTTTCCAGTAATTGGTCATTTACTTGATATGACCCAATTACAATTTGGTCTTTGGTCTGCTATTGCAATTCATGATACTTCATCAGTAGTAGGTGCTGCTGCAACTTATGCCGACAAAACTGGCGAAGCTTTACAAGTAGCTACTACCGTAAAACTTGCAAGAGCATTATTTATTGTACCAGTTGCACTTCTTTCAACTCTCTTCTTTAGTGGTAATGCCAGAAAGATTAGAGTGCCTTTATTTATCGTGCTTTATATTATTGCTTTACTGGTATCCAGTTATCTTAACTTTGATTTGGTTTTTGTAAACTCACAAGAAATCTATCATGGCATTTATGAAATTGCTAAGAGAACATTAGTAGGGGCTTTATTCTTAATTGGCTGTGGTATTACCTTCAGTAAACTTAAGAAATCAGGTCCAAAAGCATTAGTATTAGGTATTTTACTTTGGGTTATTATTGGTACAGGTTCATTATTAATAATCATCAATAATTACTAATAGTTACTAAAAATTACTAATTGTTATTTCCCAGCAAAAAGCTCTTGCACCAGCGAGAGCTTTTTTCAGTACGCGTGGCATTCGCATTTTCTAATGGGGAAAAGTCTTGGACAGGCGAGCAGTTGGTAAGGTCATAATCGAAGGCTTGACAATGATACCGTGAGGTATTGCTTTGTTGTATCCGGCATAAACGAGGATAATGCGAATAGCTCAATAATTTCAACCCCAAAAAATAACTTACAAATCTCTTTAACTTAAGAATAGCTACTAAAAAGGCCATCACTAAAATGTGATAGCCCCAAGATTAAAATAATAGATTATAGATAGAATAAACCAACAAGAAGTGCTTGTCCTGTAACTCAAGACACACCTTCAGATGCTATTTTTTTGTAGCTACATTTTCTGCTGAAACGTTTTCCACTGAAGATTTTACTAAAGCATCATTATCTAGAGATAATTCATCCAAAGTTGTGCTACGGCTCTTTGGATTAGAGTAACTTGAGAACATACTAAAAATAACTCCTATAATTACTAAACTTGCCCCTGCAAAGGTTTGCACAGTAAGTGCTTCATCAAGTATCCAAGATGCATAAAAGGCTGATGATACAGGCTCTAAGGTAAATAGGAGACCTGTTTGCTGTGCAGTTGAATATTTCTGGGCAACAGATTGTATTAAGAAGCAGTATGCTGTACATATTATTGATAAGCCTAATAAAGATTCCCAGGAGCGCAGAGTCCATTCTAAAGGATTAGCTAATGATCCTGTATATAGCGCAATTACACCGCCAATAAGTACCACAAAAGCTAATTGATAAACTCCAAGCGATAGTGCATCTACCTTATGAGTCCAGGAGTTAATTAGTAGAATGTGACTGGCATAACCAACAGCCGCAATTAAAGCAAAGACTGCCCCGATATTAAGAACTAGCCCATCTTCATGAATTGTAAGTAAGGCAATGCCACTTATTACTAAAATCAGTCCTGCCAGGAGTAATTTTTTGGGGAATTGTCGTTTAAAGACACAATCTATCGCTATTACCATAGCAACAGCAGAGGACATTAAAAATCCTACTGTAGATGCTGTGGTATGTTTTAAGGATAAAAGAAGGATATAGAGTAAAGATGCTATTATTGTTCCTCCAATAGCAGATGGAATCATTAATTCCTTTGTTAAAGGTTTTAGTTTAGGGAATAGAAATATCACTAACACTACAAAACCTAGTAAAAAACGATAAAAGATTAAGGATACCGGATTAATTTGTTCACTTGAAATTTTTAATAGGGTATATGAGATGCCCCAGCAGATAGAACATGAGGCAAGTAAGGTATTAGCTGTTAATCTTCTCATAATTACAACTTCATAAAAATTTGGAAGAAAACTGAATGCAAGTTATAACCTACTCACATTTTAGTACAAGAATAGATTAGTGCCAATAAATTGCTTGAAAAATTTTCACATACTCTTTATTACTGAAATACCTTTTTCTTGGAACATTATCTTTTACATGAAAAATCTAAAATTTTATTTATAATTCAGATTAGTTCATTGTACTTTTTAAAAAATCTGCATATTGTTTTAAATTGTTTTTTATTGTGCAATTTAAGACACCTCATGTTAATCTCTTCGCTCTGTTGTAGAAAATAGTTGATATAACCTTTCTAACAGATTATAATATTTATAGAAAGTTAGAGAGGTTGATTACTATGGATCAAATATCAATCATTACTCAGATGTTTGAAAACTTATCAGACCATGAAAAATCTGAGTTCCTCAAATACCTCAAAGCTGATAAAACTAATCAAAAGATTAAATCTTCAGATAATCTGAATGAGATAGTTTTAAAACATTCTAAAAATTCATTACCTGATAGGCCTGATTGCCCTCATTGCCAAAGTCATAACGTAGTTAAATATGGCAGAAATGGCAATGTTCAGAAGTTTAAGTGTAAGGATTGTGGAAAAATCTTCAGTATTTCAACCAATACCATACTGTTTTCAACGAAAAAAGATTTGGAAACTTGGAAACTGTTCTGTGAATGTATGATCAATAAGTTTTCTCTAAGAAAATGCGCTGAGATATGTGATATAAATCTGCATACAGCTTTTAACTGGAGACATAAGATCTTAGATGCTCTTCAGAACATGCAATCAGAAGTTACCCTAAAGGGTATAGTTGAGAGTGATGAAACATTTTTTGCTGTAAGTTTTAAAGGATCAAAGAAAGAAAATTTTAGTATTCCTCGTGTAGCTCATAATCGAGGACATTCCGTGTCTACACGAGGATTATCAAGTGAAATGGTTTGTGTACCATCATCAGTAGATCTTGATCATCATTCAATCGGATTAGCAACAAATTTAGGAAAACCTTGTATACAAGACGTTTCTAAGGTTTTAGATCAGAGAGTTCAAGAGGGATCGATCCTTGTAACCGATAGCTACAAAGGATATCAGAAAGTTGCATTTGAAAATGGTTTAACCCATGTGAGAATTCCTAGAGGTAAGCATAAGTCTGGCTCATTTAATATAAATACTGTAAACAGTTATCATTTAGAACTGAAAAGACTTGTCGATCATTATTTCAAAGGTGTGGCAACTAAATATCTTAACAATTACATTGTGTACAATAATTTTGTTAATTTTGTGAGAGATACCTATTCTAATAAACTCAGTATTCTGCAAGACTTTGTTTTCAGTACAACTTGCATGACTAGAGGTTATGCAATTAAAAATCGCCCAACGTTGCCTTTTTAAAGGAAACTTTGGAATAACTTGTTAAAAATTAGGCATTAATAAGGCATTAATTATGCAATCAATCAATCAATCAATCAATCAAATAATCTTTCCCTAGATGAATTAAAAAACTCTCTTTTTGAAGATTTAAAATCAAGAGTCGAAGATAAAATCCTTGAACAAGCAAATTTTGATTTGTTATCAAAACTGATTAAAAATGCGGAAAACAAAGAAGAAGCAATTGCTATTGCAGAATTAGGAACTACGTACAAAAGAACTGGTTTTCATTTTGATAAAAAACTTGAAAAAATTGGCTCTACCATAAAGTATTTCAAGAAAAATAATGAATTGTCATTTTGCCAAAACGAACAGTCAAAAACTCATAAACTCATCATTGGTGATAACTATTATGCTCTTCTGAATCTTAGCATATCTTACAAAGGCAAAATTGACGTAATATATATCGACCCACCTTATGGAAAGGATGATATGGGAGAATTTGCAGACACAAATTATAACAATGCCATTACCAGAGATAATCTTTTGTCTATGCTTTATCCACGTCTTGTTTTAGCAAAACAGTTACTTTCTGATGAAGGTGTGATTTTCTGTAGCATTGATGATAAGAATCAAGCATATGTTAAGTGCTTGTTTGATGAAGTATTTGGGGAGAATAATTTTGTATTTAATACTTTTTTCAGAAAAACTAAGACATCGACAGGCGATGACAAATCAGGATTAAATATTCAGCACGATCATATACTTGCATATTTCAATAAAAATTTGGTTCAATTAAAAGGTTCTGAAAAGGATTATAAGGGCTATAAAAATCCTGATAACGATCCAAATGGAGATTGGACATCAGGTGATCCTAGCGCAAGGAGCGGTTCAGACTCGACTTTTTTTGAAATAATTAATCCTTATACTAAGAGAATTGATATTCCGCCAAAGGGGAGATACTGGGCTTTTTCAAAGGAAACACTAAAAGAATATATTGAACAAGGTCGAATTGTCTTCAAAAAAGATTATCCAACAAATGAAAGGGGATTTATTTTTAAAAGATATAAATCATCTCTTAAATCTACATTTAATCCGCTTGATAGTTTATTTTTTGCGAATAATGTGTTTCTTAATGAAAATGGTAAAGATGAATTGAGTTTTGTCAATTTAGATTCCAATTTCGATTATCCAAAACCAACTTCTTTGATTAAACAATTAATTAATACTCTTAATAAACAAGATATTGTTATATTAGATTTCTTCGCTGGTTCAGGCACGACTGGACAAGCAGTACTTGAATTAAATAAAGAAGATGGTGGAAACCGTACATTCATACTTTGTACTAATAATGAAAAAACAGATGTAAACCCTAATGGTATTGCCTATGATGTTACTTCAAAACGTTTGAAGAGAGTTATGACTGGTGAATGTTATGACGGAACAAACGATTTTAAATGGATTAAAAAGAATCCTCCTCTAGGTGACAATCTTGATGTTTATGAAATAGCTGAGGTAAGTAACTCAGAACAATCAGAGGGTAAATCAGCGTTTGATGTCATTGACGAAGAACTTTATGGTGAAGTGAAAATGACACCAAAAGATAAGATTAAATGGGTCTGTGAGAACTTTTTTGCAACGCAAAAGTATCTTGAAGATAGAAAATAAGGGGTTCTTAAGATGTTACAAGAAGTAAAAGATTTACAGAGTCAGGCAGTTGCTGAGCTTGTTGAATATGTCGCCAAAACTAATGAATTAACTTTTAAAGCTCCAACAGGTTCTGGTAAAACATTTATAATGGCAAGATTTATGGACGAGATTCTAAAGAAGAACTCTGATGTTGTTTTTCTGGTGTCCTCATTGTCTAAAGCAAAGTTAGCTCAGCAAAACTACAATAAATTTCAGGATTATGTTTCTCATGGATATATTAAAAATATTAGACCGTATTTGATTTCTAGTGAAGATGGAGGAGAAAACGCTCTATATATTCCAATAACTGAAAATGTCTATGTGCTACCTAGAGATTTATACAAGGATAAAAGCAAACTTAAAAATCAGCAAGCATTATTAAAATTTATTAAAGAGATTACCCAAGTTGAGCATAAACGTCTTTTTGTGATAAAAGATGAAAGTCATATTAAGACTAATAATCTTGATGAACTAAAAAAAGATTTCTCCAAAATAATAAATTTTTCTGCAACCCCTAAGAGCAAACCAGATGTAGAACTTAAAGAGATTGATGCTATAAACTGCCATTTAATAAAGACTGTTGAATACAAAAGCGTTAGTGATCACGGAGATGATTTCACAGTAAATTCAATTCAGTATAAAGAATTAATTGATGCTTTAAGTTTATTTAATCGGTTAAAGCAATCATATTTGAAGTTCAATATTAAACCTTGCCTAATTATTCAAATATCCAATAAAGAGCTTGGGTTAAAACAGTTAGAACTTGTCAAGCAACTTCTATCATCAAAAGAAGAGTTTAAGGATTTAAAATGGATTAGTGTAGCAGATGATCCGAAAGCATGTGACACAAATGATCTGCTTATAAAAAGCTCTCCATTAAAATGGGAAGAGTATGCAGTAAAACAAGATTCGTTAATAGATATTATCATCTTTAAAATGAAAATCACAGAAGGGTGGGATATTCCAAGAGCTAATATGCTCTTTCAGATCCGTGATTCTCAATCAAAACAGCTTGATGAACAAATAATAGGTCGTGTTAGACGAAACCCTAAACTACTTGATTTTGAAACGGTTACAGATTTAAAAGATCAAAGGCTATTAACAACAGCTTATGTATGGGGTATAAAAGAAACCTCAAAAGAATCTTCTTCTGTTGAAGTTACTTTAAAAGGCAATATTCCAAATGATATTCTTGATATCTCAAATGAAATTCAGAAAGAAATAAAATTGAATGTTACAAAATTACTCGATAAAATTTCAACCGTTAAAAATTCCTTTAGTGTAGCTGATTATTTAGCAAAGCAAGAAGATTTTATCATAGCCAATAAGAGTATATTTGAACTTTATGATGCTCTTAATAACGCAAACAATAAGATTCAAACTGAATGTTTCAATTACGTAAGTGATAATAGTAACTCTCCTTATGTTGCATATTTTGCTTTTGTAAATAATATAAGTTCAATAAAGACAAAATTATCTGATGTTTTACAAGATTATGCAAATAGTATTGAAATAGTAAAAAATGATTTTGGCAAGAATTTAGAAGTTACTCTTCCATTTAATTCAATGTATATAAAGGATTCAAAGTATCCTCTTACTGTACAAAATTCAGTATGGAATAATGGAGATAAGATAGGTAATTTTACTTTTGATAGTATGGCAGAGGTTGAGTGGTTAAATCTTTTGCTTAATGACGGATTTAAAATTAAAAAAATTCATATGTCTAATAATAAAGAGGTTCTGCTAGTTGGAAAGAACTATCTGCCTAATTCAGACATTAAGTACGAATACTATAATAATGATGGAAGGCATTTTTCATATCCTGATTTTATTTTAAAAAATGAAAAAGAAGAATATTTTCTTTTTGAAGTAAAAAGTTTGAATGAATCTTCTTCCTTGAATATTCCAAAACAAGAATATACTCAAAAAATCAGTGCACTGTTAGAATTTTATAAGGCCGTATCTAGCAAAGTAGAACACTTCTTTTGTTTTCCGATTAAACATGGAGATATCTGGAATATACATTGTTTCTTTAATGGTCAGAAATACATACTTGATTATTCCCAGTTAAAATCAGTAGTAAATGGTAGAGATATCATGTCCATTTAGTAAAATGGGTAGTACAATATATTATTCATGGAAAACTACATAAAATCTCTTCCATACGGTGACAAGATCTAATCATTACAAATGTTACCTTTTTCACGAAAGTGATTATTACTTTTCCAAATCATGTCGATTAGAAAAGTAATCTAATTTTTTGTTTATGTATAATATTGATGAGTTGAAATACTTTTGTTGGGTTTTCAATGAGTTAAAGATTTAGATCAACTTTGTTGTACAACAGAGCGAATCTCTTTACAGGAAGTGAGAACCGCTAAAGATAGCTAACAAAATAAATGATTGCGATATGAATGAATATAACTATGACATACTCCCCACGCATAAATGCGGGGGTTTCTAGTATCAACAAATCTAGCCTGCTTTTGCAGGTCTTACAAATTCTCCTCTAAGAGTTGATGCCCCAACTCTATAAATATGGGCGTGTGAACCAAACTCTGTAAATTAGATATATCTAAAAATATCGTAAAAACTCCTGAGATATAATTTAACCTA
>CALXYT010000042.1 GCA_944393045.1 uncultured Succinivibrionaceae bacterium
TTTGCATAAATTGAATTATACAATAATTGATTAAATAATACAATAGATTTTAAATTTTTTGAGAATGCCTTATATCCACATAGCTTAAGCTAGGGGGCTTTACGGCTGGGTTTGGTAAAGGTTAGGCTTTATTCTTTTATTATTGCTTATTACTTGGTCTTAAGAGTTTTAAGTTAGAAGGTAAAATAAAAATTTCTTAAGAACCAAAAACTTTGTTGTTTGTTTTTATTTAAGGGAGCTTAGGCTCGATTTTTGTTATTGTTTGTTTTTTATGTTTTTGCATTGTTATTTGTTGTTTTTTATTTATAGTTACAGTTTGTGCTTAAAAGTGTACAATGCTTCACATTCTTTAGCTAAATTTTAGTAAAGAATGCGATGTATATCAAGAAGATAAGTTGCCTTTAAAAAAATCTTTACTATTTTACTTAAAAATAATGTACCCAAGGCCTTTTTTTTCAGTGAGATTACCTAATCTTGCGTAAAATACTATTTCCCACTTTTGGGGGGATGTTTTATCATGGTGCAACTTTTTGCTTTTTGGGATTTGGATCATCATTTTACTGCACTTTTTAGTTTTCCATTTAGTACAATATAGTTAGTCTTTAGCTTAATTTTCTTCTTAAAGTATTAAGGAGTGAGAGGTTTTACGCTTATAAGAGTGTAAGTTATTAGTAAATAAGCAATTTTTTTAAAGTTTGATAATTGGCTTTAATTTTGCTTTACTTTTATTGACCGAAGTCTTTTGGAAAAAAATTTAAGTTTTTCCCAAAAATAAGGCAATAAATGCACATATTTACTTTGAGATTTTCAAGTTAGGTTAAGATTGTGTGCATCTTTTGTAAAATTGATAGATTTTTTTACTAAATTTTGCAAATTTTTATGTAAAGAGCTTGGTTTTATTTTAAAATGCACCAAAAATTTACTTAGTTCAAGTGAATAATAGAACACATTTCTAGCGAGGAATTGAATATGTTCAACAAAACCTTAAGTACTCTCACTTTTTGTGTGGGCTCACTATTAGCAGCAACTTCTTTTGCACAGGAAGATGAGAAGGAGTTATTTATTTATAACTGGAACGATTACATTGATCCACAAGTGCTAACTGATTTTCAGAAAGAAACTGGTATTAAAGTTACTTATGATTTATTCGATAGTAATGAGGTGCTTGAATCAAAAGTTTTAGTTGGTGGTTCAGGTTACGATATCGTAGTTCCTGGTTCTGATTTCCTTGCAAGACAAATTGAAGCTGGTGTGTATTTACCACTTGATAAATCTAAGCTTACAAATTATGGCAATCTTGATAAAGCACAGCTTGATTTATTAGCTAAGCTTGATATGGGTAATACCTATGCTATTCCTTACTTAGGCGGTACTACCGGTATCGGCTATAATAAAGATATGATTGCTAAATACTTAGGTAAGGATTTTAAAGTTGATTCATGGGATATTTTCTTTAAACCTGAAAATCTCTCCAAACTTAAAGGCTGTGGTGTAGCTATCTTAAATGCTCCGACAGAAGTACTGTCTATTGCTATGCACTACCTGGGCTTGGATCCAAACTCTAAGAACCCAAAAGACTATAAGCCAGCTGAAAAGCTCCTTAAAGAAATGAATAAGAATGTTACTTATTATCATTCATCACAGAATATCAATGACTTAGCTAATGGTGATATTTGTATTACTTTAGGCTGGAGTGGAGATATCTTAACTGCCGCTACTCGTGCAAAAGAAGCCAATAATGGTATTAACATTGATTATGTTGTACCAAAGGAAGGTACTTTAATATTCTACGATATGATTGCTATCCCAAGCGATGCTAAGAATGTTGACAATGCTTTAACTTTTATTAACTATATTTTACGTCCAGAAGTAATGGGTAAGATTTCAAGTTTCACTCAATATGCAAGTAGCAACAAAGCATCAATCCCATTTGTAGTTGAGGATTTGCGTAATAATAAGAATATTTACTTACCATCTGAAATGATGCCAAAGATGTTCCTTCGTGAAGTGCTTCCTCAAAAGACTTATCGCGAAATCAATAAGATTTGGAATCGCATTAAGATGAGTGGTGAAGATTAGTAAGTTTAAAGAAGTAAGGGAGGATACTCCTCCCTTTGTTGTTGTACTTTACAAATGGTATAGCTTTAATAAAGTTCTTAAGAAGCTGGTAAAAACTTACATTTCAGGTTAAAGTTATAATCATTTGCTGTCCTTTGTTTTTTGTAAGGAGATAAAGACCTTGGTTACTGAAAACTCAAAAGTCCCTGACAACACCAAGTCAAATGGTGCCAACGTTGAGAAGCGCCGTGTTAGTACAGATATTAAACCACCTGTAAAAAACACCCCAAAAGATCGTAAACCGTTACTAGTTATCAAGGATTTAACTAAGGCATATGATGCGAATTTAGCAGTTAATAATGTAAACCTCACTATTTATGAAGGGGAAATTTTTGCGTTATTAGGATCGTCTGGTTGTGGTAAATCTACTTTGCTCAGAATGCTGGCAGGTTTTGAGACACCAACCAGCGGGGCAATTTATCTTGACGGTCAAGATATGACTAATGTACCTCCTTACAAAAGACCGGTTAATATGATGTTTCAGTCTTATGCACTATTCCCACATATGACTGTAGAACAAAATATCGCTTTTGGTTTAAAGCAAGATAAACTCCGAAAAGCAGAAATTAATGCCCGTGTTGAAAAAATGCTTAAACTTGTGCATATGGAAGAATATGCGCACCGTAAACCTCATCAGTTATCAGGTGGTCAGCGTCAGCGTGTGGCATTAGCAAGATCTCTTGCCAAGCAACCTAGAGTATTATTACTTGATGAACCTATGGGGGCACTTGATAAGAAGTTACGTGAGCAGATGCGTCTTGAACTTGTAGACATTGTAGAGAGTGTAGGCGTAACCTGCGTAATGGTAACACACGATCAGGAAGAAGCTATGACTATGGCAGAGCGTGTGGCTATTATGGACAGAGGTGAGTTTATCCAGATTGGGGGACCAAGAGAAATCTACGAAAACCCTAACTGCTGCTTTACCGCAGAATTTATAGGTTCCGTAAATCTTTTTGAGTCAACCTTAATAACTTCCGATCATACAGGCTCAATTATCAGATCTAAAGATTTAGAAAATGAAATTAGACTGGATATTGATGTTGACCTTGCTGATGGCATGGAGGTTTTTGTAGCACTTCGCCCTGAAAAAATTTACATTGAAAGAACTTTCCCGGTAGATGAAAACGGTAAAGAATTAACTGCTAACTACGCTATTGGGGTAGTAGAGAATATTGCTTATATGGGTGATATTTCCATTTATTATGTACGTTTAAAGAGCGGTAAGATTGTAATTACTACCTTGCCAAACGTAGACCGTTTCAATGTAGGTTTACCAACTTGGGATGATCAGGTTTATTTAAGTTGGGATCCTGAGTCCTGTGTTACTTTAACCTTCTAAGGCATAAGGAAGTTTAATATGAAACGTTTCATGCAAAGGATTAAAACGCCTCCTAAGCAATTGGCAGGCTGGCGTAAGTATGCAGTGATTTCTTTGCCATACTTATGGAATTTCTTATTTTTCTTTGTGCCGTTTTTAATTATCTTAAAGATTAGTTTCGCAGAAAGTATTACGGCGCAGCCTCCGTTCTCCTCATTATTCACTTATGAGGATGATAAGCTTAACATTACCTTAAATATCTACAATTATCTGGCACTTTTTGAGGATGATACTTATTTAATGTCCTACTTAAAGTCGCTAAAGATGGCATTTTTATCAACATTATTCTGTTTACTGATAGGCTATCCAGTAGCCTGGGCAATTGCCACATCTAAGCCTGCTATTAGAAATGTTATGTTAATGCTGGTAGTGTTGCCAAGCTGGACTTCATTTTTAATAAGAGTGTATGCCTGGATTGGTATCTTAAAGAAAGAAGGTGTTATCAATAACTTTTTAATGGCTATAGGGGCAATCGATGAGCCACTGCAATTTCTACAAACAGATTTTGCGGTGTATATAGGTATTGTTTATGCCTATTTGCCATTTATGATTTTACCTCTTTATACTGCTATAGTGAGGGTTGATTACACCATTATTGAGGCAGGTTATGACCTTGGGTGTAAACCTGTTGGCTGTTTCTTAAAGCTCTTTGTTCCTCAAACCTTTGGTGGCATTATTGCAGGTTCAATGCTTGTCTTTATTCCTGCAGTAGGTGAGTACGTAATCCCTGAATTACTTGGTGGTAAGGACTCAAATCTTATCGGTCGTGTAATTTGGATGGAATACTTCAATAACCGTGATTGGCCTTTAGCATCAGCAATTGCAACTATCATGCTTTTAGTACTAATGATCCCAATTATTTGGTTCTATAAGAATCAACGCAAGGAATTAGCAGGAGGAAGATAATGGCAGAAAGTAAAATCAAAGAAGGAGTAACAGCTCCTGATACTAATGAGCTAAATCTTACTTCTGCAAGCAGGAAGAAATCTTTTAATTTACCAAAACTTCTAAGGGTAGTATTTTTAACTATTGGTTTGCTATTTTTATATGCCCCAATAGTAAGCCTGATTATCTACTCCTTTAATGGTTCAAAGATGATGACTGTTTGGGGTGGGTTTTCGGTTAAGTGGTATTTTGAGCTCTTTGCCGATAAGCAGATGATGGATGCGGTATTAACCTCACTTATTATCTCCTTCTGTGCTGCCAGTATGTCAGTTATTATCGGTACCTTAGCAGCATTAGTACTGGTGCGTATAAGTAACTTTAAAGGTGAGTCGCTCTTTGCCTTATTTATTACAGCTCCTATGGTATTACCAGAGGTAATAGTAGGTTTAAGTATGCTCTTACTATTTGTAACTTTATCTCAGCTTATCGGATGGCCTCAAAGAGGTATGGTAACTATTTGGATTGCCATGGTTACAGTAACAGCTGCTTATGTAACAGTAGTAGTGCGCTCAAGACTTAAAGAGCTTGATTACTCAATAGAAGAGGCATCACAGGATTTAGGGGCAGGGCCTGTTAAGACCTTCTTCTTTATCACCTTGCCTTCAATTTTACCTGCAATTGTTTCAGGGTGGTTATTAGCCTTTACCTTAGCTATGGATGACTTGGTTATTACCTCTTTTGTGGCTGGTCCGGGTTCCCAGACTCTACCTATGGTGGTATTCTCAAGTGTAAGAAGAGGCTTAAATCCTGAGATTAATGCCTTAGCTACTATCATTGTGTTTATTGTATCGCTTTGTACTTTCTTCTACTGGCTAATGCGAGTTAGAAAAGAAAAGCGCTTAAGACAAGATATGAAGCTTGCTATGCAAGGAAAGTAACTAAAAGAGACTATCTCTTCTTGGTTTTAAATAGATAAATGAAATTCTAAGCCCCAGGTTAATCCCGGGGCTTTTTTAATGGGTAGTGAATGATACGGAAATGCTTTAACAATAAGCCATGTTTTAAGGCATTATGGTAAGCCTGGATGGCAGGTAAGTAAGATTGTTACATAGTTCATATCAGGCTTTATTATTACTTAGGGTAATCAGGCTCTTGCAAAAGAGAAGCAAAATTTGGGCTTAAACTTATCTTTGCTTTGTTTGTAATGGTTAGAAAGGTATGGGTAGGAGGATAAGAGGTAAGATGCGGAGTTTAAAGTTTAACTCCGGAAGTATCCCCAAAACTTACCTCCAAATCCCACCATTACTTGATATTCACCCGATACTTAATAGTATCCCAATCAAGCTCAAGTTTTTTGACTATATCCTCCAGACGATGTTTTTGGGAGTTTGGTTTTTTATAGGTAGCTAAGTAAAAGGCTACAATGGTTGCCTCTAAATCGTCTCTAAGGTTATATGCCTGTCTAAACCCTTCATGAATAATGCGATTATCTAAAGAAGAAAGTACTAAAGGATCTCCTGCTGTTTTTAGGTATATATACTCTAACTCAGGTCTTTTTGATGGATGCACTCTTTGCATAACTTCACGTAATACTACTTTTTGCTCTTCATTAAGTTTACTGAATTTGGGCATTATATTTGCGCAGGCTTTAATAATAAGCTCGGTATAGCAATCTTTAATTAAAGTTGAGTTATAGTTTAAATTACTGGTTAATAATGCTTTTTGGGCAATGTTCGAGGCGTTTATAGATGGTATATAAAAAACTGGGTATTTAAAGAAAATACTGTAAAAAAGGTGTTTATAAAGCCACTTACCTACTGCATATATAAATAAGAGTACTAAACCTGCAGCGGAAATAACTATAAAGAAGATGCTTTTAACATAGACATAGACCACCAGCAAGACTCTAAAGCACACAGTTAAGACTAAAAACAGATAGTAAAGCAGCACAATCCCAAAAAATATTGCCAGAAGATATAATAAAATCATCTTTCACTCCTTGCCTGCACAATGGTGTCATAAGCTGCGTTTATCTCTTGAGCTCTTTGTGATAATTCGGCATATTCTTTACTATTAACATCAAGATCAGAATGTCTATCAGGGTGATATTTACGAATAAGCCTGCGGTATGCTCGTTTGATATCTGCTAATGAAGCACTCTCAGCAACATTTAAGATTTTATAAGCATTAGCTAAGCTGCCAGGGTTATCATAATGAGTGTTCCTACTTTCTTCCTTTTGCTGCTTATATTTCCGCTCCTGTTTTTGTTCTGTGCGTTCTTGTTGTTTTTTATAGTTATAGCTCCTTGATCGGATGGTGGTATCTTTATAAAGGCTATACCCCCAAATCTCTTTAAAGCTTGATATTAAGATATCCTTAAATTCTTTAGGAGGGATCCTGATATTCGTAGCTATACTTGCCAGGTATTGTTCAAGCTCTGGGGTAATAGTTCCTTGCGTAAAGATAAGAAGAGTTAATATCCTAAAAAACGTTCTGCGTTTTTTTGGTTTTACTGCGATATACTGGTATAAAAAATCCTCTTCTTCCTGGGAAAATTGTGCTTCTTGGAGCTTTTCGGTAAGACATTTTAAGCTATCACGATCCTTTGGGGTAAGGGGGTTTAAGAGTTTATTAAGTAACTTATCAAAGATTTTCTGGTATTCTTCTTCGGAAATTCCGGTATCGGTTTTAGGGATTTCCCTATTATTGTATTGAACTTGTCTTATATACGATACAAGTTTTAAGATAATGGTAAGAAACATTTTATAATGTTTTTCGCCACCGATAAAACTCGGAAAAGTAAAGGTTGCATCATTTTTAAATAAATAACGCAAAAAAATAAAAACTGTCATCACAAGCCAATAGGAGCATCTTGCGATAAACCAGATGATATATTTACCAAATACTATTAAAAAGATTAGAGCAGCTATAAGATTCATTTACTGAACCTCAACATTCAAAGCTATAAACATAACAACTCTTCTTATACCCTCCAGAATGACGGCATAAAGCAAATTAATATGGTAAATACTTCAAGACGTCCTAAGATCATATCAATCATCAGTACAATCTTCTGCGTGCTGGTTAAGACGGTAAGATCACCATATGGCCCAAAATTTGGTCCTATGGCAGGGCCTATATTTGAGAGGGTTGATAAGGTTAAAGTGAGGGCATCCATTATCGCAATACCGGTTGCTGCTAAGATAATTGAGCTTATAAAGGCTGTGATTAAGTAGGCAAAGAAAAAGGCGATAATGGAACGAATAATAGAATCGCTTACATTATGGTTATTATATCTTTGTGGAAAAATCGCATTTGGATGCATTAACTGATGCATCTGTCTTTTAAAGAGGGTAAAGGCAATCTGCAAACGGAAGATCTTTATCCCTCCTGAGGTTGAACCTGAGCAGGCACCTAATGGTAAAATAAAGAAGAAGATTATTGTTATAAGATTATTATAGGCACTGAAATCCTCTAAAGTATAACCTGTTGATGATAGGATATTTATTACATTAAAGACCGATACTCGCACGGCATCTGCAAAATTGCGGTCATTTTGGATCATTAAACTTATGGTCATAATAGAGGCAACTGCTATTATAAGCACAATAAAGCCCCGAACCTGCGCATCTTTTAATATGGACTTAAAGTTACCTCTGAAGATTAGTGCAAGTAGGGCAAATGGCAATGCGCCAATAAGCATAAACAAGCTTGTTGCCCAATGAATACTTTCACTAAAATATTCCATGGATTTGCCATGTGTACTCATGCCACCTGTGGAAATGGCAGTAAAGGCATGGTTTATGGCGTCAAACCAGCTCATACCTAAAAAGTAATACACAATTGTGGCAGCAACCGTAAAGCCTATATAGGTAAAAAGAATACCTTTGGCCAGAGTCTTGGATTTTGGGGTAACGTTATCGGATGAGCGCTGTGAACTTTCTGTTTGGAAGAGCTTCATACCACCAATGTTTAAGTTTGGTAAAATGGCAATACCAATTGCGATAAACCCCAACCCCCCGATAAACTGTAATAGCGATCGCCAAAGTAAAATACTGCGAGGAAGGGTGTCTAAATCACTTAAAACAGTTTGTCCCGTGGTTGAAATAGCTGATGCCACTTCAAAAAATGCTGATACAATATCTATTTTTAAGATAAATAAAAACGGTAGTGCCGAGCAAACTAAACAGGCAATCCAGACAAGAGAAGTAAAAAGGAACATATCCTTCAAAGTTAGGTGTAATTCACTGGTTTTACCAAAATGCTTTAGTAATAAACCAACTATCCCTACAATGATAGTAGTTACTAAGAACTCCGCACTACCTTTTGAGACGGTAATAAAAGCATAAAGCAAAGGCACACATAAAGCCAACATTAGGAATAATAAGACATTACCTAAGAGCGAGCATATTATTTTTGCGTTAATGGTCATAAGCAGCACCTAATAATGTTAGGCATTCTTCAGATTGTTTTTAAGAGTAAAGAATGAAGGTTTTGGGGTGGTAAGTTTGATTAAGTCTTTAATATTACGCTTATCTAAGACAAAGAATATTACTAAATCATCTTCAAGTAAAGTTAAATCACCATAGCTAATAATGATTTCATCATTACGGTACACAGCGCAAACCTCAATACCAAAAGGTAATTCCAGCTCCCTAACTCGTTTGCCTACCATTTTGTTATATTTTTCAGAGCCGATAAGTTTTATTTCAAGCCCCTCTGAAAGCCCACGCTTTAAGGTATGCACAGTTTCTACGCCATTATGACGGATATTAGTAAGAAGTGCAGAAATTGTGGCCTCTTGCGGGGAGATTACAATATCTACCTCCTCACCTTGAATAAGGTTTATATAGGCCATTTTACTTATCTGTACAATGGATCTTCTAGTTCCGAGCTTTTTAGCTAACAGCGCAGTCATAATATTGGTTTCATCTTTATCTGTCACGCAGACAATAAGATCCATTTTATCGATATGCTCTTCAGCTAAAAAGTCCTGATTAGACGGGTCTTCACAAAAAACTTCAACTTTGGTTTTATCAAATTCATCAGCAAGTTTTTCGGCTAAAACCGGGTTTGGTTCAACAAGTTTTACGTTATAGCGTGGTGATAGGGCATGAGCTAAACCTTTACCTACGTTATTGCCTCCAACTATTAAAATTCTTCTAAATGGCGGTTCAATGCGCTGCAAAGTAGACATGACATTACGAATATGTCCGTTAGCTGCCACGAATAACACCTCATCACCTGCCTCAATAACAGTATTTTCGGTGATGTTTAAGGCTCTTCTCTGGCGATAAATGGCAATAATGCGTGCAGGGATATTCGGCAGCTCTTTATGCAAGTTACTAATTTGCAGCCCAACTAAGGTGCCACCGTAATAAGCTTTAACGCAAGCTATGGCAATACGACCATTGGCAAAGTCAGCTATTTGTAAAGCTCCTGGATATTCTACTAAGTTTACTATTTCCTGGGTAATAAGCTGCTCAGGGGCGATGATACTATCTATTGCAATAGAGTTTTTATTAAAAATTGTAGCCCCTTCAGCAAGGTATTCTTCATTTCTGATACGAGCAATTTTTTGGGGAATATTAAAGATTGCATAGCCTAATTGACAGGCCAGCATATTAGTTTCATCAGAATCGGTTACGGCAACCAGGAGCTCTGCATTAGAGGCTCCTGCATCACGTAATATACCAGGATATGAAGCTTGACCTTTAACGATTTTTATATCAAAGCGATTTTGCATATCCTCAAGTTTATCGATATCATCATCAACTATGGTAATTTCATTATCTTCGTTGATAAGATATTCAGTTAACCCTGTACCTACTTGACCAGCACCCAGAATAATAATCTTCATCAGAACCTCTAGATTTGCATACTTCCTTAGCTTAAGGATGATAATGATAGGCTATTTTATCATATTCGAGCTAAAGTGTCTTAGAGAATTGTTTGAAGGTTCTGGATGCCAAATCTGTACTTGGTAGCTTAAAGTTACTTACTTCTTAGTGTTATTTTTTATATAGCTAATAAGATCTTCAACTTTTTGGGCAATGTTTTTTATGCCTTCTTTAAAAGCCTCATCATTATCTTTGGGTAATCTATCAGCCAATCCCCAATCAAAATGCTCTTTAGCATTAATGTTAGGGCACTTTACATTACAGCCCATAGTAATAACAATGTCTAAGTCCTTTGGTAAATCTGAAAGTAACTTTGGGTGATGGTGCTCTTTTTCCATATCGTAGTTATAAAGCTCTTTTATAAAGGTGATAGCTTTAGGGTTAATGTTATCTTTTATCTCAGTTCCCCCTGAATAACTTTCAAAGTACTCACTTCCTAAAATCTTACCTAAAGCCTCAGCTATTTGGCTACGGCAGGAGTTATGAACGCACACGAAGGCAACTTTGGGCTTTTGATGGATGGTTGTTTGGGGATTGGTATTAGTATCAGTATCAGCAGTTAAGCTATCATTAATATTCTCCCTATCTTGGGCAATATTATAGTTTTTTATAATTAGCTCTTTAATTTCAGCTGCTGTTAATAGACGTCCTTGAGCAAAAGGAGTGTTATTTACTCGTATTTCCGGCAGTGTGATAATTCCAAGTTCACCAATGATATTAAAGTCAGTGATATATTGCGCTTTTATGTTAAGATTAAGTTCCTCCAGTGCCTTATTGGCATTTTGGTATAAAGTCTTGCATTTTTTACAGCCGCTCCCAAAAATTTGAACCTCTCTAATAAATGGTTTAATGCTCTTTATTTTAAAGGAAGATGCGTTAGATGCACCAGAGCAACAGGTGCTGGTGCAAGGTGCAGCATCTTTGTTAAGCTCATTAGTTTGCGTAAGATTTGTATTATTACCTGCAAGTTTAGAAAAAATACCTGAAATAGACTTAAACATAATTTTCTCCTAAAGAATCTTAAATAAGGTTAAGGCTGAATAAGAAGTTAAACAGATATCCTGTAATAATGATGCCAATAATGCAGACTATAATAAAACTCAGTAACAGTTTTACTTTCATAGCTCTGCGGAGCATGATTAAAGAAGGGAGTGAAAGAGTAGTAACGCTCATCATAAACGCTAAGACAGTACCAATTGGTGTGCCTTTATAAGCCAGAGCCTCGCCAACAGGAATCACCCCGAAAATATCAGCATAAATTGGTGCGCCGATAATAGTTGCAATGATTACCCCAAATGGATTATCAGCTCCTAAACTCAAGCTTATAATCTCTTTAGGTATGACATTATGAATCAATGCCCCAATCCCAACTCCTACCAGGATATAGATAAATACTTTTTTAAAAGTATCAGTAGTCTGCATCTTGGCATAGCTTAGGCGATCGGTAAATGATAGGTAACTTTGAGGGGAGGCGTTGCTACTGTTGTCGGTGCTATTACCATAATCATTACCGTTGTTTTTTTCATTACCTTTATTATCCTTGCTGGTATTATTTGATAAAGATGTCTGATTAACCACATCTTCCAAATAGGCACTAAGTTTTAATTTATCAAGAATTGTCCCGCCAATAACAGCAATAACCAGTCCTGAGATAATATAAATAAGGGCAATCTTTAAGTTAAAGATACTGGCAATTAACATAAAGCTTGCTAAATCAACCATTGGTGAGGAGATAAGAAATGATAATGTTACTCCTAATGGCAAACCTGCTTTGGTAAATCCAATAAAAAGTGGCACTGATGAGCAGGCACAAAAAGGTGTTACTGTCCCTATGAGGGCTGCAATGATATTAGCCCATATCCCTTTAAAAGCTGTTAAAATACGTTTTGCTCTATCGCCTAAGAAGTAACTTTGAATAAAACTTATAACAAAGATAAGCACACATAAAAATACTGAAATTTTTATGCTGTCATAAAGAAAGAAATTTAAGGCGTTTTTTATAAGAACGTAATCATTAAGACCACATAAACTTAAAAGCTTACTTATTAGCTCATTAAGCCAAGTCATCCTTAAAAAAGAATATTCTAAAAATTCTAGCATCTGTTATTCTTCCTATACTTACATCAATATCTAATCTTCTTTTGATGGAGTGATTGTTTTTTTGCGCCTGCATTTGCAGGAGCATGGGGTAGGCGAAGTGGTATGCAAAGAAATAGCATAGTTGGCAGAAGCATTGGCTGGATCAGGAGTACAAGCCTCATTGTTATTGGAAGTCAGCGCATCAGAAGGTATAACATCTTGAGGTGTTAATTTTGCCAGATACTTACAGATTTCATTAAATCTTTGAGGTAAGAGGTAAAAATGCTTCCATTTACCTACCTGATAAAAGTTTACAAGTTTGGCATCAAGTAAAATGCGCATATGGTAGGAGGTCTTTGATTGCGATAACATAAAGGTTTGCATAATTTCACAAAGGCACTTCTGCTCAGAAGAACTTAAAAGATTAATAATAGCTAAACGATTAGGATCGCTTAGTGCTAAAAATACTTGTGCCATGGTAGCCTGCTCATCGAAAGAGCCTAAATCAATGGAATCGGTCATAACAATTAGTCCTGAAAAGTAATTTACCTTGTATATAATACATCAATTTTTTTTGATATGAAAGTGTTATATCAAAAAAAATTGATGTATTTTTTTAACTACAAAAGCAATAAAGACTTTTGCCCTTACTGCTTTAGCAGTTTTATGTATTTGCTTTGGTTTTAAGAGTGGGGGGTGAGGAGCTTTCATTGCTTATTTTTTAGAAGTTTGGTAATCCTAAAAGTTAAGAAGAAAAGCCCAAAAAGATAAAAATAGCAGAAAGAATAAAAATACACAAAGATTTTGGAGTAAATTCTATAAACTTGGTGTAAAAAAGAACATTAAATCTTTTGTAATTTTGCATAATAGAAACCATCGCCATTATGGTTACCTGGAAGGTTGTATAAGCCAGGATTATCAGCGCAATCTTCCTTATGAAGAGGAATAAGTTTGGCGTCTTTATGTTCTTTTAAAAACCTGATTATCTGCTCAGAGTTTTCCTGTTTAGTAATTGAGCAGGTAGTATAGAGTAAGATACCACCAACTTTTAAGGCAGACCAAACGTTGGTTAGAATTTCGTACTGGATTTTTACTATGTTTTCAAGCTGTTCAGAAGTTCTTAGCCACTTAATATCAGGATGGCGACGAATTACCCCTAATGCTGAACAGGGTGCATCAAGTAAAATTTTATCGTATTCTTTAACAGGACTCCATGATGCTACATCTCTGGTGGCATCTGCGCAAATAACCTTGCAAATGCTTGAAAGATTTGGGTTTAATCTGACAATATTCTCCGTAACCTTCTCTAATCTATGCTCTTGGGAGTCCATCGCAACCAAAGTTGCAATATTTGGGGCTAGTTCAAGTAAGTGGGTAGTTTTTCCACCAGGTGCAGCGCAGCAATCTAAAATGGTATCATTGTTTTCGGGATTAAGTAATACGCTTGCATACTGGGCACTAATATCCTGAATATAAACAAGTCCTTCATTAAAGCCAGGAAGTTTTTGGGCATCAATGGCATCTTCAAGTTCTAAGGCACCTGGGCAAAGAGGAGATGTTTGCGACTTTATTCCAATTTGTTGGAGTAGGGTTTGGTAGTCAGTGGTAGATATTTTTAAGTTATTTACTCTAAGCCACATAGGAGCCTGTAAATTAGAGGCGCTAAGAATCTCTTTTAAGTTCTTTGGGTAGTCCTTTTTAAAGGTGCCTATTAAAAATTGCGGAAAAGAATAAAGCACTTCATAGGATTTGGTAAGTAAATCGCTATTTATAATATTACTTCCTTCTCTTTGGTAAGCTCGTAATATGGCATTGATAAAGTTCTTATCTTTAGATCGCTTAAGTAAGTTAGCAGCCTCTACTGTCTCAAAAATGGCTGCATGAGGCTTTACTGAGGTAAAGTGAAGCTGATAGATCCCAACTAATAATAATGATTTCAGTAAACTTGGGGCGCTACTTTGTTTTTTATCAGATAACGCCTTAAGTATTGTTTCTAAAAGCGTAAGGTTTCGCATCACCCCAAAGGTTATTTCTTTAAATAAGCCAATATTGCCAGGGGCAAGGTTAGCTTTTTTTATCATAGATTGCTGAACATCGTTTAAGGATGCTTTATCTTGTAAAACTTTAAAGATAACCTCAGCACATACGGCTCTAAGCTTTGTAGATTGAGTTACGTTATTCATTGTGGTAATTTTTTTAATGGGTTTACTTATTGCTTACTTACTTTTTTTTACTTTTTTTCTCTTTTCTCAGCTCTTATTTAAGGCAATCTTCAGGCTTTGTAGTATTTACTGAAGTACCTGCGCTAAAGACCTCTTTCCTGGAATTTAAGATATCTTTAAATTCCATAGCCTTTTTACCAGGGAGCTGTAATAGGGTAAAGCGTAATGTTCCCTTACCACAGGCAATATCAAGACCGTCTTTAGAGGCTTCGATTATTTCTCCAGGCTTTTTGCCATGATTATTCTCGCTATCTAATACTATTGCCTTATGAACCTTTAAGTAAAGGTTTGACACGGTAAAGTAGGCATATGGCCAGGGAATATATGATCTAATATGATAATCAATTGTTTGGGCATCACCTGTAAAGTCAATAAAACCTTCTTCCTTGGTGATTTTTGCTGCATAAGTAACCAGCTTTTCATCTTGGATAATGGCTTTGGCATAGAAGTCATCAAGGTTGTTTAATACTTCAATTAAGCCCTCTGCACCAAGAGGGGCAAGGTTATTATAAAGAGTCTCTGAGGTATCATCTTTGGTAATGGCTAAGGATTTTTGGTGGAGAATATCACCAGAATCTAAAGCCATGCAGATTTTCATGATGGTAACGCCAGTGTATTTATCACCAGCCCAAAGGGAGCGCTGAATAGGAGCAGCCCCACGCCAGCGTGGGAGTAAAGAGCCATGGACATTGATGCAGCCATATTTTGGGGTATCTAAAACTTCCTGGGTAAGTAGTAAGCCATAAGCTACTACTACCATAATATCTGGTTTTAGTGCTTTTAAGTCATCAAGGGCGTTAGGTTCTTTCTTAAAAGATGAGGGCTGATAAAGAGGTATGTTATGCGCTAAGGCAATCTCTTTAACAGGGCTTGGCATGAGTTTATGTCCTCTGCCTTTCGGTCTGTCGGGCTGAGTAAACACGCCAACAATCTCAAAACCTTTATCAAGCAGGGCTTGCAGATGCTTAGCTGCAAAATCCGGCGTTCCCGCAAAAACGATTCTCATCAGTTGCTCCTTAAATAGCTTATAGGTAATTATCGAGCTTCTTGTGCCTGCTTTTTGCGGGCTTTAGTAAGTTTAGCAGCTTTGGTGCGGTAAAGGTTGCGCTTCATAGGTGAGAGGTAATCAATAAAGAGCACACCATTAAGATGATCAATTTCATGCTGCAGGCAAATAGCAAGCAGACCATCAGCCTTCACCTCAAAAGTTTCACCTTTTAAGTTTTGGGCTTTAACTGTTACCTTTTCGGCTCTATCGATATGAGAACGTAGTCCTGGAACTGATAAACACCCCTCATCAATACCAGCCTCACCTTCTTTGGCAATAATTTCAGGGTTGATAAGCACTAATTGATTTTCTGGTTTCTTTTCATTTTCTACATCAATTACTATTATGCGCTTAAAAATGTTTACTTGAGGAGCGGCTAAACCAATCCCTTCTTCCATGTACATTGTTTCAAACATGTTTTCAACAAGATTGTTTAACTCTTCATTAAACTCTGTTACAGGGGATGATTTTTGATGTAAACGTTCATCAGGATAATATAATAAATCTAATACACTCATCTTTGGCAAGTACTACTTTTAGTAAATAAACAACAAACTGTTTGCTATTATACCTTATCTTGTTTGTGTTTGTTAAGGCACAATCGTAAACCTCAAGTATTTATCTTAAAGATAAAATGTGCTTAAATAGGTGTAATTATAAGTTCATTTGAATGAATATGAGGGGTAGTATTACCAAACCCAGCCGTAAAGCCCTAAGCTTTAGCTATGGGGATATAAGGCATTCTCAAAAAATTTAAAATCTATTGTATTATTTAATCAATTATTGTATAA
>CALXYT010000043.1 GCA_944393045.1 uncultured Succinivibrionaceae bacterium
TGTAAGACCTACAAAAGTAGGCTAGATTTGTTGATACTAGAACCCCCCGCATTTATGCGTGGGGAGTATGTCATTTAACCTTAAAAAGTAAAACATATCACATTTAAAGGGGCAACTTAAGGTAAGTTATGGTATATTTACACCTGAAATAACGATAAAGATAAAGTTTAGGAGCAATCGTGCAAGAGATACCACAAAAGACTCAAGGTGTAGTATTTAGAACTGTTACGCAAGAGGAAGAGGGTGGCAGAATTGATAACTACCTGATGCGTGTTCTTAAGGGGGTACCTAAGAGCATGATTTATCGCATCCTGCGTAAAGGAGAGGTAAGAGTCAATAAAAAGCGTGCTAAACCTGAATTGAAGCTTAAAACTAATGATGAAATACGTATTCCTCCTATAAGAGTTACGCAAGCTCCTGTAATTTTACCAAGCACTAAACTTGATAAGGTAAGTTCTTTAAAAGATGCAGTCCTTTATGAAAACGATGGGCTGATAGTTATCAATAAACCTGCTTTTATGCCGGTGCATGGCGGAAGTGGAGTAGCATACGGACTGATTGAAGCTCTAAGAGCCCTTAGACCTGAGGCTCGCTATTTAGAGCTTGCCCACCGTCTTGACCGTGATACTTCAGGATGCATTATTATCGCCAAAAAACGTAGCACCTTAAGAGCACTTCATGAGCAGTTTCGTGAAAAGGACATGCAAAAGCAATATCTTGCATTGGTATGTGGTAGTTTTAGTAATAGAATTAAAAGAGTTGATGCTCCGCTTTTAAAAAATACATTATCTTCCGGTGAGCGTTTTGTGCGTGTAGATGAGGCTTTAGGGAAACCTTCAGTAACTGATTTTAATGTGCGTGAAAAATTTAAAGATTTAACGCTCGTTGAGGCTTATCCAAGAACTGGGAGAACGCATCAGATCAGAGTACACCTTGCTTATAAAAAGCATCCAATATTAGGTGATGATAAATATGGTGATAGGGAATATGATAAGGTATATAAGGAACTTGGGCTTACTAGAATGTTTTTACATGCCGAAAAAATTACCTTCACCGATCCTGTTATCAATAAAGATATTACCATTACCGCCCCTCTACCAAAGGAGCTAAGTAATCTTTTAGCTAAGATAAGAGAAAAAGAGGTAAAAAATGACTAACCAAACAGTAACTCAAATCTTAAAAAACCTTAAAGCAGTAGTTTTTGATATCGATGGCACTATCATGGATTCGGTAAGTCGCATTGTTAAATGTTTACAGGAATCATGTATGGCTTTTGGTTTACCAGCTCCAGAAAAGGATGCCTGTAAAAATGTTATTGGCTTAACTTTGCCGGAGGCAATCGCTGCTTTGCTACCTAATGAGTCACAAGATGTTATCGATAAGGTAACAGAGAGATATCGTATTGACTATACAAGGTCAGAAGATGAAAAACCTACGCAATTGTTTAAAAATGCTGAAAGCTTATTTGAGGCACTTAAGGCTAATGGCTATAAAATTGGTATTGCCACCGGTAAATCTCGCAAAGGTTATAATAGAGTTATAAAAAACACCACCTTGGGTAAATACGTAGATGCAAGCGTAACAGGTGATGAGGTGCGCTCAAAACCAGATCCTCAAATGCTCTTATCATTATCTGATAAATTATTAGTTCCAGCGAAAGCAATCTTAATGGTAGGCGATTCTACCTTGGATTTAGCAATGGCCAATAAAATCAATATGCCATCAGCAGGTGTTTTAACAGGTGTGCATAATGAGGAAACCTTAAAAACTGAAAACCCGCTCCTGATTGTGCCTGATTTGGCTGATTTAGGTAATGCGATTTTTGAGGCAAGAGAGCACCGTTGATGCGTGTGTAACTTCAGATTTATAAGTCTGAGAAATTTTACGAAAAATTTAAGCAGGTGCTGTTAAAATTCTGGTAGAATTTTTAGGAAAAGACGCCGGTTTCTGGTCTTTTTTACCAAAAAACTTTAAAAAGTTAGCTTTTTAAGAGTTTTTTAAGGGAAAAAACAAAGTTTTTTTTGACTATTTTCTCATTTTTTTATAATATGCGCACACTATGCAAAATGTAAGAATTCCACAAAGAGTGGATCCAACGAAATTAGCCCAGAAACGATCAAGCTATGATGGGGTTTTTGCGAAAGACCATTTAGCAAGATTAGCTGATGTAGTTGTAGAGATTGAGAGAGACATTGAAGTTAAAGTGGACTTTGATGTTGATTTGCAGGGAATAATTGCAATTGTGGGCAATGCGAGCACAGCTGTGAAGTGTGTATGCGAGCGTTGCGGTAAGCCTTTTACTATTGATTTAGCTGCTGATTTTAAATATACTCCTGATCAGAAAAAGATTGAGAGTTTTGGGATTAGCACTGAATACGATTTTGTAGATACTGATGAGTTTGGAGAGATTGACTTACTTGCCCTTGTGGAAGATGAGTTAATGCTTGCTTTACCACTTGTCTCTAAACACGATAAGTGTCCTGATTTTGAGGGATATTGGGTATCTGGTAAAATCGAGGAAGAAGCAAAGACCAACCCTTTTGCGGTTTTAAAGAATTTGAAAAAGTAAACAGAGTTAGGAGTAGGCAATGGCCGTTCAACAAAATCATAAGTCACGTTCTCGTCGCGATATGCGTAGATCACACGATAGCTTAACTGCAGCAGCAGTTGCAATGGATAAGACTACCGGTGAATATCATCGTTCACACAATGTAACTGCAGATGGTTACTACCGTGGTGTTCAGATGATCAAGGTAAAGAAGAGCTAATAAGGACTATCCCTTTGGATAGCATCGTACTAGCACTTGATGTTATGGGGGGCGATTTTGGCCCTCTGATTCTGGTGCCTGCTATTAAGCGGGCACTGAATGTTTATGCAGACTTAAATCTCATAGTATATGGCAATGAGTCGCTCGTGCTTCCTATGCTAAGGGATTTCGGTTTGGATAAAGATTTAAGATTGGACTTTAGACATACCGCTTTAGTTGCAGAGCAAAATGCTAATCCTCTTACTATATTACGTAATGGCGGACAAACATCGCTTTACAAGGCAATTGAGGCTGTTGGTAAGAAAGAAGCGCAAGGTGCAGTAAGTCTTGGCAATACAGGAGCGTTAGTCGCTCTTGCTAATCACCTGATAGGTAATATTGCAGGAGTGCATCGCAGTGCGTTAGTGCAGGTTTTACCTTCCTTTAATTCCTTAGGTACCGTATTTTTAGATTTAGGGGCAAATATTCGGGTAACTCCTGAGATTTTACATCAGTATGGAGTTATGGGTAGTATCCTTGCCAAAAGTGTAGTAGGGATTAGTAATCCTAAAGTAGCATTATTAAATATCGGAACGGAACCTACAAAGGGTCCTGAGCTACTTAGGGAGGCTATGGAGCTATATTTACAAGATAAAATAACTAATTTTATTGGATTTGTAGAGGGCAATGACCTTTTTACCGGTAAAGCAGATGTTATAGTTACCGATGCTTTTTCAGGGAACATAGCATTAAAAACTGCTGAAGGACTATATCGAGTTCTGGAAGGGCAGTTAGGTAAAAAACAAGGGAAGTTTGCGCTATTTCTGCACCCAGTCAAACGATTTATTAAAAAGCGTATAGGCTTAATGCAGCCTGACGCTTATAATGGATCAGTATTACTTGGCTTAGATGGCGTTGTGATAAAAAGTCACGCAAGTGCCAATCACAAAGCTTATGCAAGTGCAATCGCTCAGGCTTATGATGAGGTTAAACATCATATACCGGAACGTATTGCGGAAGGTTTAACTCATATACAGGGCTCATGGTAATTTATGCACAGTAAAATTCTTGGTACTGGAATGTACGTTCCACAAACTGTTCGCACTAACGCAGACCTCGAGAGAATGGTTGAAACTAGTAATGAATGGATAGTTGAAAGAACAGGTATTAAGGAGCGTCGTATCGCAAACGCTGATGATACTGTCGCAAAAATGGCGTTTGAGGCAGCAAAGAAGGCGCTAGAGGCTGCCAATATTACCGCTGATGAGTTAGACTTAATCATTGTTGGTACTACCAGTGGTCAGAATGCTTTCCCATCAGTTGCCTGTGAATTACAGCATATGCTTGGAACTACCGGTCAGGCGGCTTTTGATGTGGCAGCGGCCTGTGCAGGCTTTAGTTACGCCTTAAGTATTGCCAATAACTACATAAAAACAGGATCTGCCAAAAAAGCTTTAATAGTAGGCGCTGATGTTATGTCCAAGGCTTGCGAGCCAAATGACCGTTCTACCATTATTTTATTTGGTGATGGGGCAGGTGCTTGCGTAATAGGGGCAAGTGATGAGCCTGGTATTTTATCTGCCGATATTCATGCTGATGGTAAGTATGGTGAATTATTAAAGTTACCAAATATTGATCGTACTACCTGTACACCTCAATGGATGTATATGAAAGGTAATGAAGTATTTAAAGTTGCTGTAAATACTTTAAGTCGTCTGGTAACTGAAACTTTAGCCATTAATGGTATTGATAAAGGTGAGCTTGATTGGCTTGTTCCTCATCAGGCAAACTTACGTATCATTGCCGCCACAGCTAAAAAGTTAGCACTTCCAATGGATCAGGTAATTGTAAACCTTGATAAATACGGTAATACCTCAAGTGCATCAGTTGCTATTGCCCTTGATGAGGGTATTCGTATGGGTAAAATTAAGCGTGGTCAGCTTATTTTATTAGAATCATTTGGTGGCGGTTTTACTTGGGGATCTGCTCTAATTAGATATTAAAATAAAGCTTAAAGGGAGCCTCTGGCTCCTTTTACTATTTAGTGCGCGTGGCATGCAGATTTTCTGATGGGTGAAAGTCCAGGTCCTGCGAGCTGTCAGCGGTGTCATAGTCGAAGGCTGGCAGTGATACCGTGAGGTATTGATCGAAGGGAAGAATGTGAATACCTTCTCATGAGTTTTATAACCATAAATATTACGTATCAGCGTCCGTTACCAGTGGCACATTTAATCCCTTACCAGTAAAGAGAGTGTACATACCTAAGGACAATGGGGAAAAAAGTCCTCCTGAGATATCAGCCATCGTTCTGAATGAACACTATGAAGATAAATTCCCGTATAGCAGCTTTTGGTTCAGACCTGAAAGAGTTTGTCACAACGCGACAGATAGAGTATTAGAGATCGCAGATGAAGGATAGATCTACGTTATAGATATGGATCTATGAAAGCTCATTGATTCACAGGCACCTTGGAGTCAGGATAATTGATCTGGGGTAGGTATTTAAGAATGCAGCAGGTCTGTCAAAAGGTAATAAATTCTCCCCCGTGTGTGCGGATATCTTATAAAATGAACCAGATCAGCTGCCAGATAGCAGGGGAATTAGGTTTGTAAGGTGTGCAGATGGCTGCATGATTTGCAAAAGTGAAATAGCTGCTCATGGAATACTTGATAGTATAGAAGGAGAATATGTCAAAATACATGTAGTGTCATGGGAAAAGGGGCGCAGCTATACTGGAAATTATGTTTAATGGTAAAACTCACTGCTATGAAGTGGCACGGAGGGTTTGTCGAGAGGGGCGAAAGGATAAAACCAATCCCCATACTCTGCTGTTGTAAAAATTAACAGAAAAAACAATACAAAGAGCATTACCATCAACAAAAACAAGAAAGTGAAAAACACCAATAACACAAAGCAAAATTTATTGATCTTTTTTTGTCTTATCTCATAAAGTAATACCATGATTATTACTAAAGCCTGATGAATGTGCTAACCTAAATCATGAGCAAATAATATCCATAAAAAAAAGAGTTCTTGGCAAATTGTTAAGCTTAGGATATATTTTTTAGTAAACCAGTTAACTAACCGATAATAATAGTACGGAGTAATTATTATATGAATAACAACTTTGGTTTTGTCTTTCCAGGACAAGGTTCACAGAGTGTAGGAATGCTGTCTGAACTTAGTAGCACAAGCAAGATTGTGCAGGATACTTTTAGTGAAGCTTCAGATGTGCTAGGTTATGATTTATTGAAGTTAGTATTAGAAGGTCCTATTGAAGAGCTTTCTAAGACTGCTGTTACCCAGCCTGCATTATTAACCTCATCTGTAGCTCTTTATCGTTACTGGTGTGATCAAAGCCGTGATCGTCCACAGGTATTGGCAGGTCACTCTTTAGGTGAATACAGTGCTTTAACTTGTGCTGGTGTTATTGATTTTAAAGATGCGGTAAATTTAGTACGCCTTCGTGGTGAGTATATGCAAGAGGCTGTGCCAGCAGGTGTTGGTGCGATGGCTGCCGTTATCGGTCTTGATGATGCGGTGATTATTGATGCCTGTAAGGAAGCAGCTCAAGATGAGGTATGCTCCGCAGTAAACTTTAATTCCCCAGGTCAGGTGGTAATTGCAGGTAATAAGGCGGCCGTTGAACGTGCTGGTGAGATTTTAAAAGCAAAGGGAGCCAAGAGAGTATTACCATTGCCAGTAAGTGTTCCTTCTCACTGCGCTTTAATGAAAGATGCTGCTGGTAAGTTGGCTACTACTTTAGCAACTTTAACCTTTAAGGCTCCAGAGATTGCTGTTATCAATAATGTTGATGTTGCTAAAGAAACTGATGGTGCCAAGATTAAAGATGCGCTTATTCGTCAGCTTTATAGTCCGGTTCGCTGGGTTGAAACTGTACAGAAGATGAAGGAAGAGGATAAAGTTGCAGCTTTGGTGGAAGTAGGTCCTGGTAAGGTATTGACCGGTCTAATTAAGCGTATTGCTAAGGATATTGATAGCTTGGCATTTAATGATGAGGCTAGTTTTGAGGCTGCTTTAACAGCAACTAACAGTGTAAGATTAATTAAGTAATATCGGGGATAACATGGATTTTTCAGGTAAGATTGTGTTAGTAACAGGTGCTTCTCGTGGCATTGGTAAAGCAATAGCCCAAGGTTTTGTGAAACTTGGTGCTAAAGTTTGTGGTACAGCAACAAGTGAAGCAGGTGCTGGCAAGATTAGCGAATACCTTGGTGAAAATGGTAAAGGTTTAGTATTAAATGTCGCCTCTCAAGAGTCTATTGATGCATGTTTAGCACAAGTAAAAGAAGCTTTTGGGGAGGTTGATATATTAGTAAATAACGCAGGTATCACACGTGATAATCTTTTAATGCGTATGAAAGATGAAGAATGGGATGATATTATCAATACTAATTTAACCAGCGTTTATCGTTTAAGTAAGGCGGTTTTACGCCCAATGATGAAGAAGCGCTCAGGTCGCATTGTATCAATTACCTCAGTAGTAGGTTTAATGGGTAATGCCGGTCAATGTAACTATGCGGCTGCTAAGGCTGGTATCTTAGGTTTTACCAAGAGCTTAGCTAAAGAAGTAGCATCACGTGGCATTACTGTTAATGCTGTTGCTCCAGGGTTTATTGCCACCGATATGACAGGGGCTTTAACTGATGAGCAAAAAGAAGCTATTATGCGTGAGGTTCCAGCCGGTAAACTAGGCACTCCGGAAGATATTGCTAATGCCGTATTATTCTTGGCATCTGATGAATCTGCCTATATTACTGGTGAGACAATCAGTGTAAACGGCGGTATGTATATGTCTTAAACCTTAATTTAAGGTATGTAACGTGATATAACTTGCAAAAAAATAAAAATATAAGTAGATATCATGCTTTATAAAAGATATAATTAGATCTAGTTAGTTAATTCCCGATTTTCGGGGTTTTTAAGTTGTATTTGTATACTATTTTTAGGATTTACAATAAATGAGTAACATTGAAGAACGTGTAAAGAAAGTTATCGTTGATCAGTTAGGCGTTAAGGAAGAAGAAGTAGTTCCTGAAGCTGCATTCATTGAAGACCTTGGTGCTGATTCTCTTGATACTGTAGAATTAGTTATGGCTTTAGAAGAAGAATTTGGTACTGAAATTCCTGACGAAGACGCTGAAAAGATTACTACAGTTAAGGCTGCTATCGATTACATCGAAGCACACCGTGACTAATACTTTAGTTTGAGAAATCAGAACCGTGTACTTTACACGGTTTTTAAAATGTTCTACTTATTTACCTTAGTTTTTTGTATTGCAAGAGTATAGTAGATAATAGAGCTTTTTTGATTGAGGAGAGCGTTTGAAATAAAACGCTTTTCTTATTTAACAGCTAACCGTTCTATTTAGTGGATTATAAAGATCTAGTTACAGGTACTTAGATGATAAACCTTAAATTATGTGGTTAAAAGGTTAGCTATTATTGTGGTTTTAACAATATAGACGGAGGCAATCCTGTGTCAAAACGCAGAGTGGTAATAACTGGTTTGGGCATGATTTCACCAGTGGGTAATACTGTAGCTGAATCATGGAAGAATCTTATTGATGGTAAGAGTGGGATTTGCCCAATTGACCATTTTGATACCGCTGATTATCCAAGCAAAATTGCTGGCTTAGTTAAAGGCTTTGATGGCGAACCTTTTGGGATAACTAAAAAAGATACTCGTAAGATGGATATGTTCATTCAATACGGTATCGCAGCTGGTTTAATGGCTTTTGAGGATTCTGGCTTAAAAGTTACCCCTGAAAATGCTACTCGTATCGGTTGTGCAATTGGTTCAGGCATAGGTGGTCTTGGTTTAATTGAACAAAACATCGAGGCGCTTATTACTAACGGTCCACGTCGCGTTAGTCCGTTCTTCGTACCATCAACTATTATTAATATGGTTTCAGGTCACTTATCTATCAGATTAGGTACTCGTGGCCCTAACCTTTCAACTGTAACAGCTT
Source organism: uncultured Succinivibrionaceae bacterium (assembly GCA_944393045.1). GTDB lineage: Bacteria > Pseudomonadota > Gammaproteobacteria > Enterobacterales > Succinivibrionaceae > HGM20899. The sequence continues at coordinate 8,742 of CALXYT010000043.1, forward strand.
GTGCTTCTGGTACTCATGCTATTGGTTTAAGTGCCAGACTTATTCAGTATGGTGATGCTGATGTAATGATTTGCGGTGGTGCAGAAAAAGCTTCTACCCCTATGGGTATTGCAGGTTTCTGTGCATTAAAGGCATTATCAACTCGTAACGATGAACCTGCTAAGGCATCTCGTCCATGGGATGAAGATCGTGATGGCTTTGTGCTTGGTGATGGTTCAGGCGTATTGGTACTTGAAGAATTAGAACATTCTAAGGCTCGTGGTGCCAAGATTTATGCTGAATTAGTAGGCTTTGGTATGAGTTCTGATGCTTATCATATGACTGCAACTCCAGAAGATGGTGCAGGTGCTCAGCTTGCTATGGAAAATGCTATTGCAGATGCTAAGATTAAGCCAGCAGATGTGGCTTATGTAAATGCTCACGGCACCTCAACTCATGTTGGCGATATCTCTGAAATCAAGGCAGTTAAGGCAGCTTTTGGTGAAGATGTAAAGAATTTACGCATAAGCTCAACTAAGTCTATGACAGGTCACCTCCTAGGTGCTGCAGGGGCAATTGAAGCGGTAATTACTGTTATGGCAGTACATGATCAGATTTGTCCTCCAACCATTAACTTAGAGCACCCGGTTCCGGAAGTTGAAGGCTTAAATTTAGTTCCTAATGTTGCACAAAAGTGCGAGATTAACTATGCCTTATCTAATAGCTTTGGCTTTGGTGGCACCAATGGTTCATTACTTTTTAAAAAGTATGAGGACTAAAGTTCTTTAAGAAAGTAAAAAGGGAGGCTTTTGCCTCCTTTTTACTTTCCAGGCAACCCAATCCAAACTGCAACCAAGCTCAAAGCAACATACTAAACTTAAATTTTTTAGGATACAACAATGCAAGCTACCTTAAAAGTAAAAGCAGTTCTCTTTGATTTAGATGGAACTTTATTAGATACAGCTTTAGATTTAGCTAAGGCAACCAATTTTGTATTAAAAAAATATGGTCGTAAAGAGGGAATAAGCGATAAGACTGCAAGAGAATATGCATCGGATGGCATGAGAGCTTTAATGAAAGCAGGCATTCCTGTTAATGAATGGGCAAATTATGATTTAGATAATGTAATGCGTTCGGATTTTTTAGAGTATTATCATGCGCATATCAATGAACGCACAGTATATTTTGAAGGGATAAAAGAATTACTACAGGCTTTAAAGAGTAATAATATTCCTTATGGCATTGTAACCAGTAAGCCTCATAATTTAACAATGGAGCTGATTAGTAAATTTGAGGAGCTAAAAGACCTTAAAGGGGTAGCAGGGTGTGATTTACTACCTTTTGAGAAACCAAGACCTGAGCCTTTATTTTATGTTTGTGAGAAGTTAGGAGTAGCTCCAGAAGATTGTATATATTTAGGTGATCACAAGCGTGATATTGAGGCTGCTAAAAATGCTCATATAATATCTTCCTTTGCGCTTTGGGGTTATATCGGTAAAGACCATGACCCGCTTTGCTATGGAGCAGATTACATTGTAAAAACTCCTAAAGAATTTTCCTCAATTCTGGGAATTGCGCTTTAAGAGTAATGTTTAATTGTCATAAATTGTTAAGCTTGGTAAAATTCAGGTAAAATAAACTTCTTCCAATAGATAAAGGTGACATTATGCCAGATCCAAAAATAACTTATTTAAAGCAAACCATAAAGTCCATTGCTGATTTTCCGCAAAAGGGGATTTTATTTCGTGATATCACTTCGCTTTGTGAGGATCCAAAAGCATTTCAGATGCTGGTAGACTTAATGGCTGAGCCTTTTAATGGAATGAATATCACCAAAGTTGCCGCAACTGAGGCCAGAGGGTTTGTTTTTGGGGCGGCTGTTGCCTTTAAATTAAACTGCGGGGTAGTTCTTATCAGAAAACCAGGTAAACTTCCACGTGAGGTTTATAGTCAGGATTATAGCCTTGAGTATGGAAGTAATACCTTACAGATTCATAAAGATGCCATAAATGCCGATGATAATGTTTTAGTGGTAGATGATTTAATTGCAACAGGTGGCACCATTGATGCGACTGTTTCCTTAGTAAAGCAATGTGGCGGCAAAGTTAAAGGGATATGTTTTGCGATAAGTTTACCGGATCTTGGTGGTGAGGGTGCGGTAAAAGAGAAGTATCCAGATGTCAGGGTTGTTTCTGTTTTAGATTTTCCGGGACATTAATAATCCAAATCACAACAGCACCAACAATTAAAATCACAATAAAAACAATAACAAAACAAAAATAAAAAGCTTACATTCATCCCAAAACCTAAGCCTTTGAAAAATGTAAAGCCTGGTTAAAGCTAAAAGGTAAATAAAAACTTAAAGGAAAGCTTAATGGCAATCTTTAAAGCAGGCTTTAAAGATAACTCGTAAATTTTTCCCTTAAGTATTTTGGTTTGACATAGTAAGTAATACTTGTTAATATTTGACGCAACTCTAAGTTGGATGCTTATCAGTAGTAAATAAAAAGTAAATATTTAAGATGTCAGATTATACCGTTTTAGCTCGTAAATACCGCCCGCAGAATTTTGATGATATGGTAGGGCAAAAACATGTGCTTACAGCGTTAAAAAACGCTCTTGCTACAGGTAGACTTCATCATGCTTATTTATTAACTGGCACAAGAGGTGTAGGTAAAACTACTATTGCCCGAATCCTGGCAAAATGTTTTAATTGTGAGCAAGGGATTACAGCTACTCCTTGCGGTCATTGCCCGGCATGTAAGGCTATTGCAGAAGGTAATTATCCTGACTTAATAGAAATCGATGCTGCCTCTCGCACCAAAGTTGAGGATACCAGAGAGCTTTTGGAGAATGTGCAATATCGTCCGATAGAAGCTCGTTATAAGGTATATATCATCGATGAAGTGCATATGCTTTCAAACAGTTCTTTTAATGCGTTATTAAAAACCTTGGAAGAACCACCTGAGTATGTAAAGTTTATTTTAGCAACCACTGATCCCCAGAAACTTCCGGTAACAGTAGTCTCAAGATGTTTACAATTTCAGCTTAAAGCTCTTACCATGGAAGATATTCGCAATCAGCTTAAGTTTGTGCTTGGCAAAGAGAGCATAACTTATGAAGAGGAAGGGGTAACTGAACTTGCACGTGCGGCACGTGGAAGTATGCGTGATGCTTTAAGTTTAACAGATCAGGCTATTGCCTTAGGTAATGGAGCTGTTGCTTTACAGGGTGTTATCGATATGATTGGCACTCTTAATAATAGCTACCTGGTAGATATTTTAAGTATGATTGCTGATGCTCAAGGTGATAGGATCTTAGAGATCATTAAAACAGTCTCTTCTATTACTCCTGACTTTGATGCGCTTCATTTATCACTTGCACAAATTTTTCATGACCTGGCGTTATATCAGCTAACAGGTTCTAATGATGATATCTATAGTGTAAGACCTGAAATTATCGCCAAATTTGCCTCAAAGTTCTCACCTGCTGAACTTCAGCTTTACTATCAAATCGTCTTAGAAGGTAGAAGAGAGCTTCCTTATGCGCCTGACGGTGCCAGTGCTTTTGAGATGACTTTATTGCGTCTTTTAGCGTTTAACTTAAAAAAAAACTAACCAGTGCTCGCTTTAGATACGTAAAGTTCGGGGATCTTTTTGGGGATCCTAACGCTAAAACATCCCAAAATTCTCCAATTGTATCTCTTTCAAAAGCTTTTGATAATGCGCAATCTACTTTTAGAGTGCAAGATGTTAATGCTCTTTTAAGTAGTACTAATAGTGGTAATTTTACTATTGCCAATAACACTCAAGATAAAGGACAAAACCAGGGGGAGAGCGTAACCTCAAGCATAGATACTAACCAAGTATTATCTTCAAAACTTCAAACTTCTTTCTCTCAGAATGCCCAGGGAATGACTTTAGCAAATAATCAAAACACCGCTAAAACTGAGCTATCAGCAGAGTATCAGGAGATGTTTGCCAAACGTGATAACGCAAGAGAGGAGATAAGAAACAAGTATGCAGATATTGTAAGCTATCTTGAGCATATCGATGAGCTTATTAAGGATTACACCATAAAAATTGATAAAACTCGTGAGGAAGAGTCTCGCAGAATTAACTTAGAAGAGCAAAACTACTATGCCAGAGGAATTTTAAAAGATCAATCCTTACCAGGCTCTCAAGGTATGCAAGCGCAAATACAGCCACAATTCCAAATGTCTCAGCAGGAGCCACTGCAGGCACCATCTTCTGAAATGCCATTTATGCGAGCTCCGCAAATGACATTTAATAATGAGACGCAAGGAAGCTTTAGTTCGGATACTCAAGAGTTGCCAAAGGTGCAAGATAATCCATTTATGCCTTCACCTATAAGCCAATTAGCTAAAGCACAAAAGGCTCAGAATGTGCAGGAAGCAACTCGTGTAAATGATACTTACGCTCCTAAGTTTGAGCAAAACAGCACACCTCAAAAGCCTGCGATACCTCAGGATCCTCAGGTAGAGGAAGGTTATGTTTCTTATAATGAAGCAGCCTCTTATGTAGCTTCTGCCATGCCATCACCAAATTTGAACAATCAAAATGGTAATATGCCATATGATTATATGGCTAATATGGCAACTGATGAGGAATACAGTTCTTTTGCCGGTAATATAAATCAGGCGGAGTTTACGGCTGATTATATAAATCAGCCAGTAACTGATGCTGATGATTTAGAGTCAGGCAATGAGTATGTAAATACTGTTAATAATCTTGAATTATTACCACAAGCTCCTACGGCAAGAGATCTGGCAGCACAAAACCAAAAGCTTTTTGAGCGTGAAATTCGTTCTAATCGAGGTTTAGTAATACGTAAAGAGATAGACTTTATTAAAGATGTTGCTGATGATTATGCTCAGTTACTGGTTAATTTAAACCTTAATAAAGCAGATGAGGCAGTAGCTATTTCTTCATCCCGCAAGATAAATCCTGACGGCTCCTGGACGATATACATTCCAGAGCATTATAAATCAATGGCTGTGATGGGATTTTTTGAAGGATTCAGAGGAGAGATTGCTCGTTACTTACAAACTAATATTATGATAAATTTTGAGTTTGTAAGTAGTGATACGGTATTACCATCACCTGTTAATTTATCAGCGAAGCTTTATGAGCAAACTCGAGAAGAAGAATATAAATCATTAGTTAATGATCCAAAAATGCAGACAGTATTAACAAAGCTTAAATTACAGCCTCAGATGGGGTATTTTGAGGTGGTAGAAGAAAAACGACAGAAATTTGAGAAAAAGAGCTTTATTATTAAGTAGGTGTGTTAAAGTAAGGTTTGTTAAAGGTTTTTATAGATGAACCTTGAGTTAATTGAAGCTTAAAGTTACAATACACCAGTAGCAATAATAAATCATAATAAAGTTATTGAATAAGTTTAAGTGTTAATTTTTTTTATAAAAAGGAAATATCTCAATGTTTGGAAACATGGGTAATATGTTAAAGCAGGCGCAGATGGCACAGGAACGTATGCAGCGAGCACAGGATGAAATCGAAAAGTTTGAGGCAACTGGTGAATCTAGCCGCTCTTTAGTTAAGGTGGTAATGACTGGTGCTTACGATATTAAGAAAGTAGAGCTTGCTGATGAAGTTTTTGAGCTTGGTGATAAGGAAATGATTGAAGACCTTACTACTGCTGCTATTGCTGATGCTGTTAAGCGTATTAAAGAGTTCTCAACTGAGAAAATGGCAAAAGCAACTCAAGGTTTACCAATCCCTCCGGGAATGAAGTTTCCTTTCTAAGTCCAAAGGCCGGGAACTGAAACAAGGAGGTTCCTCCTTGTTTCTTTTTGGGAGAAATAATCTTTACTCCCAAAATCCTTAAAGCCCACCCCCATACTAAAATTCATATCAAATCACCTTAAAACCTTAGTTACATTTACCTCATACAAAAATCTGAAAGTTCCCTTAATTTTTTACCTTTATGACAAAATAACATTAAAATTTTAAAATATTAGTATTAAAATTATTTGTTGTAAGGTAAAATGCATCATGTAGTGCATTTTTCTCAAAAAGCTTTAATAAAAATAAGTATTGGGGAAAAATATGCGTAAAACCATAAAATATGATTAAAATGGTAAAACATTAGTAGTAGAATAAGGCAGCTTCTAGTAAAAGGGAAGGTTAAAAAAGTCTGGTAGCGTTTGGTAAAGTCATTACTGGAAAAACTGAATCTGAACATTAAAAAACTACCAAAAAACTACTGGAAACCTCGGATTTTAGTAAAAACTAAAAATGCCAGTAGGTTGTAATGATAAGTGTAAGTGAGTTTTATGAAATACAGTCCGTTAATTGATAAATTAATTCGTGATTTACAGGTTATGCCAGGGATCGGTCCCCGCAGTGCACAAAGAATTGCTTTTTATCTTTTAGATCGCAACCGTCAAGGGGCATTACGTTTAAGTGATACTTTAGAGGAGGCGATGAATATTGGTTATTGTAAAAGATGCCGAAATTTTTCAGAAAAAGAATATTGCGATATTTGTGCAGATCAAAAACGTCATTCTCATAATACTATCTGTGTAGTAGAAACTCCTGCCGATTGTTATGCTATTGAAAATTCTAACAGTTACTTTGGTACTTACTTCATTTTACATGGCGCAATTTCGCCAATAGATGCAATAGGACCTCAAGAATTACACTTGGATGATTTAAAAGAAATTATAAGAACAGAAAAACCAAAAGAAATCATTCTGGCAACCAGTGCCACGGTAGAGGGGGATGCCACAGCTCATTTAATTGCCAGTTATGCAAGTAATTTTGAAATAAAGATTTCAAGACCGGCTTACGGTATTCCACTGGGTTCTGATATTGATGGTCTTGATCACCGTACCTTATCAAAATCCTTAGAAGGGCGAATTAGTTTTTATAGAAACGAAAACTAAACAAAAACTAAAATAAAGCAAGAACTAAAAACTTACACTTTTACCAAACCCAGCCGTAAAGCCCCTAGCTTTAGCTATGGGGATATAAGGCATTCTCAAAAAATTTAAAATCTATTGTATTATTTAATCAATTATTGTATA
>CALXYT010000044.1 GCA_944393045.1 uncultured Succinivibrionaceae bacterium
CAACGGCAGATGCTGATACAGAAGCAAAAGCTAAAGCAACAGCTGCTGAAAGTGGAAGCCATTTTGCCTTCATAATAGAAGCTAACCGTATATTTTAAGATTTAACCTGTTGATTTTACTAAATGAAATTTTTTTCATAAAGTCGAAAATCATAATAGTTATCCCCAAATTATCCCCCTGAGTAAAAACTCTTCTTGTCAAAAATATCTAATGAAATGGGTTATAACATTTTGATTTTTTTATTGATTTAATGTTTTTTTGGTTGGAATTAAATTTTTTTGTATAAAATTTTGAGACTTTTTTGAACTTGGTGATTCTGTTTATGTCCCCAAACGTCAAAAAATTAATATTTTTACGTAAAAAAGTGACATGTTTTTTGGTTATACAAAACTCAATGCACTCAAAAAAATATCAAGCTATTTATGGAAGTTTGGCAGAATTTTGCATCTTTTTGTTTATTTTGGCAAGGAACTTGCTTAAATATTATCAACTGTAATTTACAGTTAGGGTATTTTTTTCTTATATTTCACGAGGTTTATATGATAACAAAAAAACTCATTAAACTTAAAGTGAAACAGGCAATTAAAGAAAAATGCCAGTTTTCACTAGGGTGCGGTTCACATACTACTTTAGACATCAAACCTTCTGGTGCCTGCTATTTTTTTTGCTAGATACCGCGTTAATGGTAAACTTACTCGCAAAAAGATAGGTGAATATCCTGATATCAGCATAAATGAAGCAAGGATATTAGCATTAGAATGTTATGATTACTTCAAACATGCTCAATTACCTACTTTTAAAGAGGCAAAGGAACTTTTTATTAAAAAAAAACAACAAGAAAATCATCCTTGCAAGTATATTACCAATATCAGAAATCTCCTTTCTCATATGTCAATGCTGGATTCATTTCGTATTGACGAAATTACCCCAAAAGTTGTAATTGAGAAGTTTTCTGAAGACACATCCATGACTCCTACCATTAAATTTAAATCTGTTCAGATACTTAAGCAAATACTAAATTATTGTGTGTTAATATATGATGGATATAGCCATAACAAAATTTTAAGTTTGGTAAATTCTCCTGAGAATCCTTTTAAAACACCACACAGCAAAGGATTACCATATTGCAGTCCTAGTAAATTGCAGCAAGTATTTTTTCAAAAACTGAAAGTGCTCGAAATACCTAAGCGAGCTTTAATATTGTTTATAGCATTAACAGCTTTACGTATAACCTCAGCAACTCAAGTAAGATGGTCATGGATTGATTTTGCTGAAAAGAAAATTATCATTCCTGCTGAATTTATGAAAATGCGTGTAGAGCATGTTGTACCTATAACACCTATTCTAGAACGATTTCTTAAAAATTGGTGTACTCGTTTTCCACCTGTAAATGATTTTGTTTTTCCTTCAAACACAAAACAAAATTCAGCTGTACATCCTTCTCATTTACAAATTTTAATTGGAGGTATTTGTCACCGAAAAATTTCAGCCCATGGTCTTAGAAAAGTATGTGCAACATATTTAGCTGAGAAAGGTGTTGATTGGCGAATTCATGAGGCTATCTTAGCTCATGATGTAAAGCGTAAAGTTGAATCAATTTACAATAAATACGATTATTTTAAAGAAAAACTAGCAGCTACCGAAATCTGGCACGAATTTGTAGTAAAAGGTTTACCAGAGGAGTTTAAGTTGCTTTTGAATGATCTACCAGAAAATAAATAATATAAAAGAATAATACAAAATGCAGGCTTAATTTAATAGTTAAGCCTGTTTTTTTTACTATTACCAAGTCTTAGAAACTCTTTCAAGCATAATATATAAAGCTTGGGCTAATGAGTCTTCACCAAAGAAATTACGAATGCCAGTGTAATCTTCAACTGTGGCAGCGGTATATCTTTTTTCTTCATTATCAATGAGCTGCATACGTTGGCATACGAATTTATCATTTCGAGTCATAAAGAGCTTTAAGTAACCTAGGCGACGGTTATCCTTATTATGACGCTCTTCTACATTACAAATCTGCCAACCTTTAAAAGTTATATCGATTTTACCATCACGTTTTACCACTTCATCAGCAGGTATATCTGAGATTCTTTTACATAAATCTGGTCTTTCTTTTATAATCGCATTTCTATGATCTTCTTCAGTTACTTTTTCAAGTCCCTGATTGCCACCAGTAACTTCAGCTGCAACCTTACTTTCAATAAATTGTTTTGCCTTATCCCATAATCCCATTTGCTGCTCCTTAGATTGTTCAATCAATCTCACAAGGATTTATAATAAACCGCTATGTCTGTAATTTATCATTAAGTAACATTTTTTGGTAATAAAAATTAGATAAAATGCTTCATCTTTGAAAAACATCACATTAAATGTTTTTCTTAATTATCTTACTATAAATTTATGGTTTATTGTTTTTTATTCTGCTTATATAAAAAATCCCCAATCACAGAAAATTAGGGATTAAGGTTTTACTTATAGATTTTACTTAAAAGTTTTATTCAGCAGTAGTGGTTAAACCGTCATTTATAATATTGATGTCTTTTTCGCTTAAAAGACCTGTGGTATATCTAAGTTTTAACCAACTTAAAATATAAGAGTAACGAGCTGAAGCTAAGCTACTCTTAGCATCGTATAACTGCTGTGTTGCATCTAATACATCAACAATAGTTCTAGTACCTACCTGATAACCTGCTTCAGTTGCCTCAAGAGCACTTTGAGCCGAAATAACGTTTTGTTGATAAGCTTTTACAGTACCAATAGATGCATTGATGTTATTGTATTGGTTATAAAGTTCAGTCTTTACCTGACGGTAAGTAAGTTCAAGATCTTCAGATGCTGCAATATAATTTAATTTTGCCTGCTTAACGGCGCTTGATGTAGCTCCACCTGAGTATAAAGGTAAAGTTAATTCTACCCCAATGGTTCCTGTAGTTAATGAACCATCTTGCTTAGAAAGATTGTTTTCTTTGTAATCAATATAATCAGTACCTAAACTACCAACAAGATCTAAAGTAGGTTCATGACCTGTTTGAGCTAATGAAATTTGTTCTTTAGCTATTTCCTTAGCAACCATCTTGCTTTGTAACTTAATATTGTTTTCTTCTGCCATCTTTAACCAATAGGCAGAATCCTTTTTAACACCAGGAGTAGTAAAGGTATCGATATTTAATGGAGAAAGCTTGCGATGATTTATTCCTGTGATTTCACGAAGATTCTCATAGCTATTTTCTAAGTTGTTTTCTGCGATAATTACATCAGCGCATGATTTGTCGTAAGCAGCTTTAGTTTCTTGTACATCGGTATTAGCAATTAAACCTACCTGGTAACGCTGATTAGATTCATTATATTGACGAAGTAAAGCTTCTTGATTTGCCTTAGCAAATTTTAATGCATCACGAGCTTCTAACACCCCAAAATATGCAGTAGCAGCACGTAAGATTAAATTCTGTTTAGTATCATTAAGAGCTAAATCAGCACTAGTTGCCGATTTTTCAGCAATAGTAGTGTTAATAAAATTAGAATGACGCCAAATAGCCTGCTGTAGCGAAATTGCCCCGCCTGCAACAAAAGCAGTATCAACATCGTCTTTATTAGTCTTTCTGTAAGCAGTAGAACCTGTTAAGTTTATTTGAGGTAAATTGCTAGCCTGAGCCTGGTTTATCGCCTCAAAAGCACTATCTCTAATAGCTTGTGCTTGAAGTAGTACTGGATCTTTAGTTTGAGCAAGTTGGTATATTTCTAATAAATTATCGGCAAGAGCAGTTGTGGATGTAAATGATAAAACAAGAGCTCCTAAAATAGAAAAGCGCATAATGTTCCTCTTAACTAACATATTACTTAGTACATTATAACTTAAACTTGTTTTTTTTATAAAAAATTTCATAGCCAAAAAATAGAAGAATGTACAGTAATTAATCATAAAACTGATTTTGGCATCAATATTACAAAAGAACAAGGATAAACGTTTAGTTAATAATGATGTTTTGGATTAAATGAGGATAAACAAAGAAATTGATTTACACCCATTAAGAGTAAAAAAGAAGATTTTTTGGAGCGAGTGACGGGAATCGAACCCGCGTGTAAAGCTTGGGAAGCTTTCATTCTACCATTGAATTACACTCGCATTTGGGATGTGCCTATAATATAGAAAGATCATCTTAAGTGCAATAAGATTTTAAAAATATGTGGGGAACTTACCACTTTTTAAGCTTTTTGACGATATATTAACCATCGAAAAGCTTTCTACACTTCCTTACCAATTTAAACCTTAGCAACTTAGATTGATTATTGATAATTACTCTTAAATTTACCCTCTTTATTAAAAAATGCTTAAACACTAAAGGTGTTAATAACATTGAGAATAAGTTGTGATAATTTTGTGCAAACTATGTGATAAGTATTATTGCACGGTATAATAAAAATATAGTGATTTATTGTTCTTAACAAATAAAAATATACGTAAAATCAATATATTTTAGATTTTAGTAAACCTTGATATTAATTATAAAAATTTTATAAAAAAACAGGTTTCTAGTGCTTTCAATCAAATAAAACTGTTGATAATTGTCTTAATAAAATATAAAAATAATATATTAACCGCCTTTAGGATTATAACTTCTACATATTCTTTATCTGTCTTTGCTTATCTTAACTTATTATCTGTACAAAAACTAATACTCCATTTCCTTTAAAATAATGAAGTTATTGTGCAAGGGAAGTAATATAGTGGTAAAATAGAAACTTAATATACTTTTAAGTTTACTTAAAAGCAAAGTTGTATTTTTATTTTGTAGCATTGTATTTATTGGAAAATTTAAATGGAAGTCAGAACTCGCTTTGCTCCTAGTCCTACAGGATTTTTACACGTTGGGGGAGCTCGTACAGCTTTATATTCATGGCTTTATGCCCGTCATAATAATGGTAAATTTGTTCTAAGAATTGAAGATACCGATAGAGAACGTTCTACTCAACCTGCTATAGATGCAATTCTTGAGGCCATGAAATGGACTGGTTTAAATTGGGATGAAGGTCCTTTCTATCAAACCAAGAGATTTGATCGTTATAATCAAGTAATCGATGAATTACTGGAAAAAGGGCTTGCTTACAAGTGCTACTGTACAAAAGAAGAATTAGAAAAACGTCACGCAGAACAAGTTGCACGTAAAGAGAAACCTCGTTATGACGGTCATTGTCGCGATAGCCAAGAAGCGCATTCTCCTGATGAACCATACTGCGTTCGTTTTAAAAATCCTAAAGAAGGTAAAGTTAAGTTCCATGATTTAGTACGTGGTGATATTGAGTTTGATAACGCCGAACTTGATGATTTAATCATTCGCCGTACTGATGGAACTCCTACTTATAACTTCTGTGTAGTAATCGATGATTGGGATATGAAGATTACTCACGTAGTACGTGGTGAAGATCATATCAATAATACTCCTCGTCAAATCAATATCTATAAGGCTCTAGGAGCTCCAATCCCTGAATTTGCCCATGTTTCTATGATTTTAGGTGATGATGGTGCTAAGTTATCAAAGCGTCATGGTGCAGTAAGCGTAATGCAATACCGTGATGACGGTTATTTACCAGAGGCGTTATTAAATTATTTAGTTCGTTTAGGTTGGGGGCATGGCGATCAAGAAATCTTTACTATGGATGAAATGATTAACCTCTTTGGCCTTGATGCTATTTCTAAGAGTGCCTCAGCATTTAACACTGAAAAACTTAAATGGGTTAATAATCAGTATATTAAATCATTACCACCAAAGAGAGTAGCAGAAGAACTCGTTTGGCAAATGAATCACTTAGGTATTGATTACTCAAAAGGACCAAGTCTTGAAGAATTAGTAACTGCTTTAGCTGAAAGAAGTCATACTTTAAGAGAAATGGCTGAACAATCTCGTTATTTCTATGAAGAATATGAAGATTATGATGCTGCGGCTGTTAAGAAATGGTTTAAGTCTGATAGCTTAGAAGCTCTTGAAAGATGTAAAGCAATTCTTGAGCAAATCCCTGAAAATGAATGGGTTGCTGATAAGCTTCATCCAGTTGTAGAACAAGTTGGGGCGCAAATGGATGTTAAGTTAGGTAAGGTTGGTATGCCATTACGTATCGCGGTAACAGGCAGAGGAACATCTCCTGAAATCGGCATTACTATGCAGTTAATCGGTAGAGAACGCTGCTTAAAGCGTATTGATAGAACTATGGAGTATCTTAAACAAAAAGCAGCTAACCAAGCTCAGCAACAATAATAAATGAGCTAAAACATAATAATAGTTCATCTTCTATACAAAAGATAGGCCTTTATTGCCTATCTTTTAAAAAAGATTAATCTAAATGTAAAAAACTTTTGACAATAACTAAATAGTCATATATTATTGCACTCGTTGGGGTTATAGCTCAGTTGGGAGAGCGCTTGCATGGCATGCAAGAGGTCCGCGGTTCGATCCCGCGTAGCTCCACCAGATCCTTCCTTATTATTCATCAAAAATAATCACATGTCTAAATTTATACCTTTAGTTGTTTGTGCAGTTTTATTACTATGCACAAGTTGTAGCTACTTTAACTTTTCTAGTAATTTAGATCCTAAAAACTTTGAAGAATATGCCCAAAAAGTTAATGTCCATGTCTATGATAAGAAAGTTTTAAATAGCTTAAATTATGTAGATTTAGGAACTGTTGAAGGGATTTCTTGCCAAGCACTAGAAAACGATCCTAAAGCAACTATTACTGAAGCTAGGCGTATTGCTCGTGAGGAAGTTATTAAACTTAAAGGTAATGGCATTATGTACTCTACTTGTATTGAACTTGCCAATACTCCAGGTTGCCTAACTAGTGTATCTTGTTATGCAAGAGCTCTTTATGTAAAAAATGACTGAGATTTTTAGCGTAGATACTAATATCAGCATAAATCCCATAGGCTTTGTGCAATCACCTTTTTCGGAGAAATTTGCCATTCCAAGACAAAGTTCTTTAGTACATAATGGCATATTTTACCTACGCTTTTATAAGCCCTTTAATACTCCTCAAGCTTTTATGGGAATTGAAGAATTTTCTCATTTATGGGTTTGTTTTTTATTTCATCAGGTACCTATAAAAAAATTTGCCCCTATGGTAAGACCTCCAAGGTTAGGTGGTAATACCCAAAAAGGTGTATTTGCAACACGCTCACCTTTTAGACCTAATCGAATTGGATTATCGGTAGTTAAACTATTGGCAGTAGAAGAGCATAATAACGAAATAGCCTTACGTATTGAAGGTGCTGATTTAGTAGATAAAACTCCTATTTTAGATATTAAGCCATACATTAAGTTTGTTGATAGTATTACTGATGCAAATAGTGGTTATGCAACAGTACCACCTAAAATACTACCGGTTGATTTTACTAATATTGCCCTTGAAAAAATTAAAGCTACTCAGATACCTAATTTTAAGAAGCTTATTACTGAAGTTTTAGGACAAGATCCAAGACCTGCTTATTTACATGGGCAGGATTCTGCTCATTGTCATGGCATGATGCTTTATAACATCAATATAATATGGCAAGTATGCAATAATCGATTTATGGTATTAGATTTAGAGCTTTAATGGTGCTTCTTAGCAAAAGATTTAATTAGTTCATTAAGATCAACATCTTTAAATAAAAATCCAGTATTAAGTAATTTAGTTGGTGACATAGCAAGACTATCAAGAAAGACAGGAGCCATTTTATTTTGGGTTATCTTTATAATAAAAGTTGGAATATTAAAAATAAGCTTACGATGAAAAGATTTTGCTAAGGATTTTGCTATATCATATTGAGTATTACTCACCGGTGCCACAAAATTTACCGGGCCCTTAATTTCTGGGGTATTTATTATATGAATTATAGCACGTACTGTGTCTCTGACACTTATCCAGGAGGTATATTGCTTACCACCTCCAATACTAGCACCTACCCCTAATTTAAATATTGGAGCAATTTTTTTATAAAACCCACCATCTTGCCCTAAGACTAAACCTAAGCGCATAAGAACAACTCGAGCAGTAGTGCCTTTACATCCTTCATAGACACTATTTTCCCAAGACATTGTTATATTAGCTAAATAATTGCCTCCTAACTTATCTGATTTTTCTGATACTAAATATTCATTAGCACCATAAATTGCTGATGCTGAGGCGTTAATAAAGATTTTTGGGAACTTATTAAGTGCTTTTAAGGTATTACAAAGATTGGTAGTATAGTCAACGCGTGAAAATTTAAGCTCAGCATTAGAATGAAAAGCAAAAGAACTTTTTAAAATAGAGGAACCTGCTAAGTTTATTACTACATCAGGAGTGGGCATATCCTTAGTTAAACTTGAAGTTATATATATACCATGAATGTCTTTATATAATTTTTGGGCTAACTTTACATTTCTAGTTACTAAAATAAATTCAACTTTATTGGCAAGAGTTTTTACAATATTTTTAGCAATAAAACCTGTTGCACCAGTTATCAATATAATCATATTAGTTAAGAAGAATATAAAACCAGAAAAATGAGACAAAACTACTACTATTTAAACAAAAAATTCCCAAAAAGGAAAAAACAATCGTTAAATAAAGTGATATTTTTAGACTTACAGACAATAAAAGGCGAAAAATCTCGCCTTTTATCCACTTTTAAATACACCACTTAAAGTGGTGTAACTTAAAGAAAGTTAATTAAGCTTTAGCATCAAGCTGCTGTGACTGTATTGCAGTAATAGCAATAGTATAAACAATATCATCTACTAAAGCACCACGAGATAAGTCATTTACTGGCTTTCTCATGCCTTGTAACATAGGACCAATAGATACAAGGTTAGCAGAACGCTGTACTGCCTTGTAAGTAGTATTACCAGTATTTAAGTCAGGGAAAATAAATACTGTTGCTTTACCAGCTACTGGAGAGTTTGGTGCCTTAGATGCAGCAACGTTGGCCATAATAGCGGCATCGTACTGTAATGGACCGTCAATTACTAAATCAGGACGCTTTTCTTTAGCGATACGAGTAGCTTCTCTTACCTTATCAACATCAGCACCCTTACCAGATGAACCTGTTGAGTAAGAAATCATAGCAACCTTTGGTTCAATACCAAAAGCTTTAGCAGTATCAGAAGACTGAATAGCAATTTCAGCTAATTGTTCAGCTGTTGGATCAGGATTAATTGCACAATCACCATATACTAATACCTGTTCTGGTAAAAGCATAAAGAATACTGATGAAACTAATGAAGAACCAGGAGCAGTCTTAATGATCTGTAATGGTGGACGAATAGTATTAGCAGTAGTATGAACTGCACCAGATACTAAACCATCAACTTCATTATTTTCGATCATCATAGTACCAAGAACTACATTATCTTCTAACTGTTCTCGAGCAGCTTCTTCAGTTAAGCCCTTGGCTTTACGTAATTCAACTAAACGAGCAACATACTTTTCACGGTTAGTAGCTGGATCGATGATTTCTACACCATCTCCTAATACCACGCCTTGCTGCTCAGCAATACGATGAATTTCTGCTGGGTTACCAAGTAATACAGGAGTTGCAATGCCACGAGACGCACAAATAGAAGCAGCCTTAATTGTTCTAGGTTCATTTCCTTCAGGAAGAACAATACGCTTTTTAGCTGAGCGTGCTAATTCAGTAAGCTTGTATCTAAAAGCAGCCGGGCTTAATAATCTTACATGTGAGGTAGTTTCAGTTAAACTTACAATCCATTCATGATTGATCTTGGAGGCAACATAATCGGCAATTGCATTAATTCTTTCAACATCATCAGCCGGAATTTCAATATTGAAATGCTGTAAGTTAATAGCTGTTTGCCATGTATGATCTTCAGTTTGAATAATTGGTAAACCTGTTGCAAAAGCTTGTTCACAAAGTTTTACAACATTTGGATCTAAATTATAACCACCAGTTAATAATAAAGCCCCAATCTTAGTACCATTCATAGCAGCTAAGGCAATAGAAATAATGATATCAGATCTATCACCAGAGGTTACTAATAATGAACCTGGCTTAATGTATTCAAGCATGTTCTGCACATCACGAGCGCAGAATACTACTTCGTTTAAACGGCGAGTATTGATTTCGCCTGCATTTAGCACCTTAGCATTTAAGAAAGAAGCTAAATCACTTGCTCTTGCAGCATTAATCTGAGGATTCCAGGGAATAGTTGCTAAAATCTTAGTAATACCATCTAAATTTAACTTATCGATATTACAAGAAACAGTATTCTTAGTTTCAAGCTGAGTTGGAACGCCGTGAGCATCAACGATTGCTCCAATCTTATTGATGATACAACCTAAAATACGCTTATGAGTTGTTTCACCAAAACTATTGCAAGCAAGTTCAATTCTTTCTTTTAACTCACAAACACTGCAATTACCAGGTTGGGTAACAAAAATAATATCGGCATCAATACCACTAGCGATTTGAGCATTTAAAGAGCTAGCAAATGGATGCTTTTCAATAGGTACTAAACCTTCAACAATAATAACGTCTGCCTGAGAAGCATCTTTTTGCTTTTCAAAGTTAGCGATGATTTCTTCAAGTAAAGTAGAAGTATCATTTCCACTTACTAAAGATTCCATATGTGAAGATTCTAATGGTTCGATTAAGTCTAATCCTGATGCTGCTTTAATTACTGCAGTACTTGCTTCAGGACCTGTATAAGATGGTTTCGGTTGAGCAACTGGTTTAAAGAAGCTTACTTTAACTCCTTCACGTGCGATAGCTCTAACTAGACCTAAGCTAATAGAGGTAACGCCAACGCCAGTGCCAATCGGGATAAGCATTATAGTGTGTGCCACTGTGGTATCCCCTTTCAACAATGTGAGATGGAATGTATCAAGATTTAATATCGTTATGGTTACGATATTCCCAAGCCTAAAGAGATATTGTTATTATGGTAAAACAGCAATAACTCCAAGGGTTTATTTTTGGCCTAAATCATGCCAAAACTTGGTTTATTTTACTCCTTGAATCGGGTTTTATCAAATATTCGAGTAGGTAAATAGGGAATTTTGCTATAAATTTACCTTACTATTTGATAAAAGAAATTTAAAATTTTAAAAATCAGCAAAAATGATTTTGTTATAATACTTATATACAGAACATTTAATGTTTAAGGAGCTACTAAGTGTTATTAAAAATATTGAAAAGTGGTGCATTACTTTCCAAGATCTGGCCTGATATCATCATGCTAAACAATGTTTTTAAAGAGGGATATATTATTAAAGGGCTAAACTTTTCTAAAAGAGTCCTCCCCCCAATAGTTGCTCTTTTTATTATCTGGTATTTTATTTACGATACTTACTTCAATATTAGCTTTAAAAGTTACGTCTTTTTTGCGGCAACATTTTTTATTGTTATTTTTTTATGCACCCATATTTATGCGTTATATGTAGTAGGTAAATTTGGCCTCCAAAAATTAGCAGCTGACCCTAAATTATTATCATGGTATAGTGCTATTTGTGAGGAATTAAAGATGCAAGCTGAAACAGATCCTACTATCATGAGTTTAGCTAAAGCATTACGAAAATCTGTGCAAATGGATAAAAATAGCGTAAAGAAATTTAAATTTTGGGATATGTTATAGCACCACAATAAATTATATAATAAGCATAACTAAATTATAAAAATAGATAAACAGCACCCAAAACATAAAAGAAAAATACAGAAGCAATAAAAAACCTCTGCTAGGATATACGTTACTATGGCAGAGGTTAAGAACTTTTAGAAATTTATCTTTTAATGCACATTTGGGTGATATTCTTTTAATAAATCGCGTAAATGTTTCATAGTTTCAGCACTTGGTGGGGTAATACCTTCTAATTTGTAAGGATCGTTAAAGAAGGCCCATTTATGCTTACCTAACTCATGATATGCAAGCAGTTCAACACGATCTACGCTATCACCTAATTCTTTGATGAATTCGCCCATTTTTCTGGCGTTTTCATCATCATCGGTATATGTAGGAACCACAACTAAACGAATCCACATCTTTTTGCCATGTGCCTTTAAGTATTTAGCAAACTCAAGAGTGTATTTATTAGTTCTTCCTGTTAATACTTTATGACGTTCATCGTCCATGCACTTTAAATCTAATAAAAATAAATCTGTTTCATTGATTAAATTTACCTGATCTTCATTATAAGCCACAAAATACCCATTAGTATCAAGACAGGTGTTATATCCAGCCTTATGAACCTCTTTAAATAATGCACCTACAAATTTGGCTTGTATTGATGCCTCACCACCTGATGCGGTAACACCACCACCTGAGGCAATAAAGAACGGATCGTAAGTCTTTATTTCCTTCATTAATTCATCAACAGTTGTTTTTTGTCCTTTTGTGGCATCCCAAGTATCTCTATTATGGCAATAGATACACTTAAAATTGCATCCTTGAAGAAATACAATATATCTTATTCCAGGACCGTCAACTGCACCACCTGTTTCAATAGAATGAATGCGGCCGTATAGAGGTTCATTTGTTACCGAGGTTTCACAACTACAACTCATTATAAAAACTCCTGTCAATAAAAGTATCTTACTTATTAGCTATTGTCTATTAAGAAACTGTATTTAAGATTTTTTTCACTACATTAGTAGTAGAACAACCATCTTTAAAACTCAGGATAATAACTTTACCACTATTGGCGGTTACTTCTTTATAACCTGCCACATCATGAGCTTGATAATCACCACCTTTAACCAAAATATTTGGTAAAACTTGGGCAATTAAATCTCTTGGAGTATCCTCACCAAATGGCACAACCCAATCTACAGCTTTTAAGCCTGCTAATACCTCCATTCTTTCCTGTAAGGTATTAATTGGTCTTGAACTACCCTTTAAACGTGATACTGAAGCATCGGTATTTACAGCAACAATAAGTCTATCACCTAAAGCCTTTGCTTCATTTAAGTATTGAATATGACCAGAATGCAGTATATCAAAACAACCGTTGGTCATAACAATTGTTTCATGAGCAAGTTTGGCTGTACGAACTAATTGTAGTAATTCTTCTTTAGTAACAATGCCACTTGTTGGGTAATGCTGCTTAGTTAAAGTAGCAGCTAATTCAGAAGGAGATACAGTTGAAGTACCAATTTTACCAACTACAATACCAGCTGCTTTATTGGCAATAGCACATGCTTCTAAGAGTGATGCTCCTGATGCAATAGAAGCCGCCAGAGTACCTATTACTGTATCACCAGCACCTGTTACGTCATAAACTTCTTTTGCCTCTGTTGGTAAAGTTACCGCCTCAAAACCAGGTCTAATTAGCGTCATACCATTCTCAGAAC
Organism: uncultured Succinivibrionaceae bacterium; assembly: GCA_944393045.1. Lineage (GTDB taxonomy): Bacteria > Pseudomonadota > Gammaproteobacteria > Enterobacterales > Succinivibrionaceae > HGM20899. The sequence goes on from CALXYT010000044.1 coordinate 13,322, forward strand.
GAGTTACTAATAACGCTTCAATACCATATTTTGCTAATAATGCTAAACCTTTATTTACTAAATCTTCCTCAGAGGTTACTTTACCAGCTACTGCCTCAAATTCACTCATATTTGGAGTAAGTAATGAGGCTCCACGGTATTTCTCAAAATCAGTGCCTTTTGGATCTATTAGCACAGGAACATTTGCGTTACGAGCTATTTCAATCATGCGAGCAACAGAGAATAAAGCACCTTTGCCGTAATCGGAACAAATCATGACATTGGCTTTTTTAATATTGTCTCTAATCTTTGCTAAGATTGGAGCTTGATCAATATTTTGAAATCCTTCCTCAAAATCTAATCTAATAAGCTGCTGACCTCTACTTATTACTCGTAGTTTTGTAATTGTAGGATGAGTTTTAGATATCACAAAATCTGTGGTTATAAAAGAATTATGAAGTGATTTTTGGAGTTCTAAAGCAGCTTCATCATCACCTGTTACACCTATAATAGTAACAGGAGCTCCCAGAGCCGCGATATTTAGGGCAACGTTTGCAGCCCCTCCTGCACGATCTTCTTTATCTGCTACTTTTACAACAGGAACAGGCGCCTCAGGACTTATTCTATTACTAACACCTTTCCAGTAGCGATCAAGCATAACATCGCCAACAACTAATACTTTGGCATTTTGAAATTGAGGTAAAGATAATTGCATCATAATTAAGACTTTTATATAGATTTACTCATGTACTTGTAACAATTAACTTACTATATAATGTGGCTATTCCTTAAAGGATATGACGTTAAGTAAGTTAAATATTGTTTTAATAGTATAAAATAGCTAAAAGCAATGTCAAACAAAACGCTTGCTATTAAAGACAATAAATTTGAAATCATGCTTGATTTGCTAAAAATGCGATACTCCAACGCATAACAGCATAAATTTATAAGCTATTTTTTTATATTGCTAATTTCTTCATGCAATGAGGTAATTTCCTTCTCAAGGGTATGTTTTAAGTAAAGAAGTTGCTCAGAAATAGGTAGTTTTAAGAAATCATCATCAGAAAGAGTAGTGTTTTTAGTAGTTTCAAAAGAAGAAGTGGTAGAATCAGTAAGTTTAGTATCATCTTCTTTTATGCCTTGCTCTGCAGGATCAAGTTCCTTCCACATTGTTAAGCCATTAATAATTTCAGGGAAAGTGATACTCCTAGGGGCGTTATATTTTACTAAAGCAGCTGTAGGTGTTTTACCTTGACTATGTAATTTACGACAAACTTCTATAACTAAATCAATATTTGACATTTTTATAGGTCCTTATATATGAATACTACTGAATTAAAAAACATTTTAACAGAAATTGAAGAACAATTAAGAAAACATAATCTTTGGGAAGAAAAACGCCCACATGATAAAGCTTTTGAAAGTAATGCGCCATTCTTTTTAGATACTATGAGTTTTAATCAATGGTTACAGTTTGTGTTAATTGAACGCTTTAGAGTCATGATTGCTAATAATGAAAATTTACCTGCGAAATTGGCAATTTTTCCGTATGCTTATGAAATATATAAAGATGAAAGACATGAAAAAATGGAATTATTGAAGGTTATTTATCGTTTAGACAAATTCTTTGCTATTGATAGTGAGAAGTAAAGCGACACTAGAAACGAAGAGGAAAATGTAAAGAAAGGAAAAATTACCGCAAAATACCTGCTTTTATTTTTACTAAAACTTCATGATTTTTTTCTGAAATTCCATTTTGAAATAGACAAACATTAATTAAAAAAGTTCATGATTTTCTCCTAAATTTGAAGTTAATCGAAAAAAGCAGTTTGAAATTATTAAAATTCTTGATTATAAAAATCTGTAAACATACATTTTAAAATAAAGTTACAGAATAACCAACTGCAAACACCATGTTTTACAAAATATAATTCTAAACTTTAAGATTATTAATAAAATAATTTTAAATTTAACGAAATGTGATCGATCTCAATTCCATTTTATTTTTTTGGTAGGTATAATGAAGACAATCAGTTTTTAAAGGTGGTTTTAAAAACTGGAATTTTTAAATTTTTACATATATTTCAAGGAATTTATTATGAAGGCAAAATGGCTTCCACTTTCAGCAGCTGTTGCTTTAGCTTTTGCTTCTGTATCAGCAACTGCCGTTGATTTTCATGGTTACATGCGTGCAGGCTTACAGACCAGCACTAACGGTGGTGAAGTTTACTGTTTAGGTAATGGTAATTTAGGTCATAAGGTTGGTC
>CALXYT010000045.1 GCA_944393045.1 uncultured Succinivibrionaceae bacterium
TGTAAGACCTACAAAAGTAGGCTAGATTTGTTGATACTAGAACCCCCCGCATTTATGCGTGGGGAGTATGTCATTTATAGATATTTATGCCATACATAACACTAAAAACAGCTTAATAATCCACCCCCAGCTCGACTTTACATAAACTTAACAAAGAATTGATTTCGATTTGCTTTTTCTTTTTATTTTACTAGCTACAATGAGCGAAGTTTTGTTATGAAATCCCTTTTAATTATTTGTTAGATAAATTCCAGGTTAAAAAATGCAGCATACTGAATTTACTATGGTAACTTTGTTTACCTTAATAGGTGGTCTTGCACTATTTTTATATGGCATGACCATAATGAGTGACAGTCTCCAAAAAGTTGCTGGTGACCGAATGAAGTTCATTCTTGGTCTCCTCACTAAAAACCCGGTTCTTGGTGTTGTTGCAGGTGCTCTTGCTACTGCTGTACTACAAAGCAGTTCTGCAACAACTGTAATGGCAATTGGCTTTGTAAGCGCAGGTTTAATGCGTTTGCCTCAAGCAATCTCCATTATCTTTGGAGCTAATATCGGTACTACCATTACAGCTCAGATTATTGCTTTTAAACTAAGCAATTATATCTATCTTATTATTGCTGTTGGTTTTATCATTTACTTTGTTACCAAATCAGATTACCGCAAACAGCTTGGTTTATCCATTTTAAGCTTCGGTTTACTCTTTTTAGGTATCGATGTTATGGGGGGCGTTATGAAACCTTTTGCGACTCACCCAGGTTTTATCAGCATGATTGATTATGTAAAGGATACCCCACTATTAGGTCTTCCTTTAGGTACTATCATGACTCTTATTGTACAAAGTAGTTCCGCAACTGTTGCAGTACTTCAGAACTTTGCCTCTCAACCAGATCCAACAGGTAATTCAGTAATCGGTCTTGAAGGTTCACTGCCAATCTTACTTGGTGATAATATTGGTACTACTGTTACCGCAGTTTTGGCATCAATTGGTCAAAGCAAAGATGCCAAGCGTGTAGCAGTTGCTCACTGCACCTTTAACATTAGTGGAGCAATCCTCTTTATGTGCGTAATCCCACTCTATGCAGACTTTGTGAGATGGATTAGTCCAAAAGGACCTGAAGTTGAAATTATTTCTCGTCAGATTGCAAATGCCCATACCTCATTTAATGTCATCATGACTTGTATTTGGACTCCATTAATCTATGTTATGGTGAAATTTGTGGAGTTTGTTATTCCAAAAGACAAAGAAGTCCCAGTTGTTAATGCAGCTGAAACTTCCAAGATTCTATATCTTGATAATAATGTACTAAGCCAACCTATGGCAGCTATGGTACTTGTTACAAAAGAAACCATTCATACAGCAATGGTTACTAATAAGCTTCTTACTGAGCTTGAAGATTTGGTACAAAATAGAGATGTAAATGAAAACACAGATGTTGTCCAGAAAGCTAAGGATATTCGTTACCTATACAATAGCATTAACGATTATTTAGCTAATATCTTCGCTCGAGGTGGTTTTAGTGAAGATCAGGCAGAAAAAACCGCTGGTTTAACCAGCATTATCAGTGAAATTGACCGTGTCGCCTCACTTTGCGCAACAGTAGCTCAGCAGACAGTGGCAACTACTGATGAAAACGGCAAACAAATCACTATTTCTGATGATGCTCGTAAAGATTTACATACAGCAATTGCTAATATCAGACTTATGTTTGAAAGCGCAATTGATGCGTTAAAGTCCAGCGATCCGCAGAAAGCTGAAGATGTTATGAATAAACATACCTCTATTGTAGATTTAGATTTTCAGATGCGTAAATCTCATATGAAGCGTACTAAGTTAGGCGAATGTAAAGCAGAGATGACCAAAGTTTATAACCGTATACTACATAACTTAAATCGTATGGAAATAAGCTGCGTTAATATTGCTGATTTATCTCGCTCTTCAATCAATTTCCAGTATTTCTTAAGTATTGAACAGGCTGAAGAAGAGGAAGAAGAAATTACTAACTTTCTAAATCATTCCTTTAGCAATGAAGAACATACTGATAAAGTTAAGGATGCAAACATCCTTAAATCTGGAAATACTCACAAATAATTTTGAGTAACAAAACTTTAAAAGCCAGGGCAACCTGGCTTTTTTTATTGCTTACTTTTTAAAATTAAGTATGACTTAGACTTCAAGGGAAGTCTTTAAGATAATAAAATGTGTGCGCTATAATGATTTTAACGTGCTTTTTTAGCGTTTTAATAAAAATTTATGGTAAAATCTTATTGATTTTTTTATAGATGCTATTAAAAGAAAGATCTTAATTTAAAGACTCTGTCCTATTTTAAGAACTTTACGATTTTGCAAATTAAAAACATTAAAAAATTAATACTACCAGGCTCAAAGTAATATTATCAGGGATAAACTACTGCAATTATTTTTTATTGCACAAAAGCTTTTGTGTTACCACTTATGCCAGTACACTATAGCATTATAAACAGTTAAGTTTACCAGCTTATTCCCTTAAAATTACAATATGAGTTCATAAGTAGCTATAAATATAAAAAAGCAAGAATTATATTAGAGTGTGTATGAGTAACCTAAAATTAAATATCGTTAAATACAACATTCCTACCATTTATTTGACTCTCGCAAGCCATGAGGCTTTAAAAGAGGTACTTGAAACTAAACCTATTGCTGAGAATATCTCACTATGGCTTAGAAGTCAGCCAATTGTACTAAACGTTTGTGGTTGTAGCTTAGATGATATTGCCGCATTGGATTTTGAGGCACTCCAGAAAGTTGCTTTTGCGCATGGATTCTTTATTTGCGGTATTTCAAGTGGTAATGATCAGGAGTTAAATAAAAAACTCCTTGAAAAAGGTATTACTCCTTTTACAGATAAATCACAAGCATCAGTAGTAGCACTATCTACTGCTCAAACATCAGCCCAAGCATCTACCGATGATATAGCTTCATATTCAAGTGCTAATAATGCTACTGGCGCTAATGCTCCTAATAGCTCTACTAACAAGGATGTGACGGATACTCAAGCAACCCAGGATGCTCCAGGTAAAGATGAGGCTCTTAGTAATTTAGCTGAAGATTCATCTAATACCCTGGTTCATTACGGCAATCTTCGTAGTGGCACCCGATTATATGCTAAAGGTAAATCTTTAGTAGTAGTTGGTAATGTTGGTAATGGTGCTGACGCTATTGCAGATGGTTGTATTTTTGTGTTTGGTTCAGCTCGTGGCAGACTTATCGCAGGTGCAAAAGGTAATCGCCAAAGTGTAATTTATTGTGAGAGCTTTAATCCGGAATTAATTTCCATTGGTGGTATCTACCAAACTAATGAAGATATTCAGAACAACAATTTTAATAAACGAATATTAGCCTCCTTAAGCGCTAATAGTTTTAATTTTGAAATTCAAGGTTCATAACTTTGAAGTAATTTTTTTAACAAAAGGATTTTGCATTAAATGGCAGAAAATATCAAAAACAACAAAGCAGATCCAGTGGATCAGGTTTCCCAGGAAAATAAGGAAACAGTAGAGGTTCCTTCAGCAAGCAAAGCCACAGAAGCTGCTAATGTCCAAGAAAACAAGCAAAAAGATACTCAGCAACCTGATTTCTCAAAGGGGTTTAACGCAAAAATCATTGTAGTAACCTCTGGTAAAGGTGGTGTAGGTAAGACTACCTCAAGTGCTGCTATAAGCTCAGGTTTAGCAATGTTAGGTCATAAGACAGTAGTAATTGACTTTGATGTTGGCTTACGTAACCTTGATCTAGTAATGGGGTGTGAACGCCGTGTAGTATTTGATTTTGTGAATGTTATCAAGAATGAATGCACACTTAATCAGGCACTTATCAAGGATAAGAACTGCCCTAACCTCTATATTCTCCCTGCTTCACAAACAAGGGATAAAGATGCGCTTAATAAAGCAGGTGTTGCTCGTGTTCTTCATGAACTTGATGAATCAGGGTTTGAATATATTATTTGTGACTCACCTGCCGGTATTGAAACCGGAGCCCTAATGGCTTTATATTTTGCGGATATTGCCATTGTTACTACCAACCCTGAAGTTTCATCTGTAAGAGACTCCGATCGTATTATTGGTATCCTTGATTCTAAGAGCCGTAGAGCTGAATTTGGTTTAGAACCTATTAAGCCATACCTCCTACTCACTCGTTACAGCCCGAGCCGTGTACAAGCACAAGAAATGCTTAGTAAAGATGATGTGGTAGATCTATTAAGTATTGAGCTTATTGGGGTAATACCAGAATCTCAGTCAGTATTAAAGGCTTCAAACGCTGGTAAACCTATTATTCATGACAAGGAATCTGATGCTGGTCAAGCATATATGGATACTGTAAACCGTATCCTTGGTCATAAGGTTGATTTTAGATTCCTTGAAGTTGAAAAGAAGAACTTTTTTAGACGCTTATTTGGGATGTAGGATATGTCTTGGTTAACTGAATTTTTTTTCAAAAAGAAAGAAGAGCAAAACTCTGCTCAGTCTGTAAAAGATCGTTTACAAGTAGTATTAATTCATGACCGTCAAAACCTTGAAGGTCCTGATTTCTTACCACAACTTAAACTTGATATCATTAACTCTATCAAGAAATACATTCCTATTTCTGATGATCAGGTAAAAGTTAATGTCTCTTCCAGAGATGAAACTTCTATGATGGAAGTATCAGTATCATTAGACCCGAAGTTTGATGAAAGCGATACAGGCGCTCACAAGCGTTATTCCACTGAAGAAGATCTTGATAAGGTAAAACCTTACAAAAAAGAAGATTAACTACTGTTTTCTTTCTGCAACTGCTACTTAATAATTGCGCGATGATGCAATTGTTAGGTTAATGCAAACGACTAAAGCGCAGTAAACAATACTGCGTTTTTATTTTTTTATCCTTTGTTCATTATCCTTTATAAGTTATCCTATTCCAATATCCTTTATTATCTGGCTTTATTTAATTTCATAATATACCTTAATTTAATTTCATATCATTTTGATTTACCGGATTTCATTCAGAAATTTTTATAGCTTTACTCTTTATCTTATCACTTATTTTTGGTATTTTTCTCTTATAAAAATTCAGCAAGAACAAAAAGATTTACTAAGATTTATTAAGCTTAATTAAAACTAATTAGGAGTTTATATGAAGTGCTTAACTTACCGTTCCTCTCGTAAAGATGGCGTTTATCTTTACCTACTTGAGAGCAGTAAATTAGAAGATTTACCAAAAGATCTATTAGATCTAATGGGAAAACCAAAGTTTATGCTTAGTTTTGAGCTTAGCGCCGAGCGCAAACTGGTAAAAATCGATGCCAAGACACTTATAGATAAGCTTTTAGACCAAGGCTACTATTTACGTATAGATACTGCACTTGAAGAAAATAACCTTTTAAATGAGGATCGCAAACGTAGAGGGCTTGATACAGTTAAAAACGAAAAACTTCTCTAAACCTAAAGATAAATAAAGAGCTGACAGTGGTAGATTAGAGAACAAAGTACAGAACACTACAATAGAAAGAATTAGAATAATGATAAAAAAATCCACTATATGGATTAGTGGACGTTTAGGAAATTGTAAAAAAAAACCTCAGACGAATCTAAGGCATAAACTTACGTGTTAGCACACACGCGGGATAAAAACTGATTTGATTAAATAAAAGCAATGATTATGCCAATTTTGAATTTTCTAAGCAAAATAATTTAAAAATCATAAAAATTGCTATTTCATGACATAATAATGGATTTTTACAGTAAAAATAATGATCATTTTGTTTAAATTGCACCTCTATTTCCATAAACAAGCCATCAACTTTCAAAAAATACTCATACTATTTCTAAACTCTAAAGTATCTCCTTATCCCATTCTTTATTTTTGCAAAAAATTGCAATAAAATGCAATTACTTTTGCATTTTGCAATATTCTACAAGTAACTTGCAAGGTGTAAGTATTGTGCATAGATTTATAACTCTATTTTTAGTTTTCCAAAACTTTTTTGCTATTTATCTGCTTATTCATTTTCCATTATTTTCCTGATTTTTTATGCTTTATTCCTATTACCTGCAAACCATAGTCACAGGTGCTAAACTTTATTAATAATCTTTTATATATTACAATAGCCAAGGAAATAACAGCTATTATGGAGTCAAAGATTTATGCTTGCTATCCCTTCAAAAGGTATATTGAAAATCCCTAATATAAAAAAATTTCTTGCTCCTGAGTTTACCAAATTTTCAAAAACGCAGATTGAAGCTTATGCAGCATGGGGGCATAAAGCAACCGCCCAAAAAGCTCGTACCCTTGCTAAAAAAAACAACCTTCCATACATTGCACTGGAAGATGGGTTTATCCGTTCTTTTGGGTTAGGAGTTGATAAAGCCATTCCTTTATCTGTTAGCGTTGACCCTATTGGCTGTTATTATGATGCAAGCACTCCATCTTATATTGAGGAACTTTTAAAAACTCGAGATTCCTGGTTTAATGAAAAGCTTAATCTTAGAGCTAAGAGCGCAATTGACAAACTTATTGCCTACGATCTGTCAAAATATAACAGTGCCCTTCCTATAAGCGAAGAAGAGTTTGCCCAGAAATATGAAAGCAATCTTTCTATTTCTGAAAAGGCCAGGTTTTTACGTAATAGTAAACGTGGTATAAAAAGATTATTGCTCGTAGACCAATGCTCAGGTGATGCCTCGTTAACCTTAGGCAATGTTCCTGGTAATGTAAGCACAATGATGCTTAAAGATGCCTTAACGTATTATCCTGACCATAAAATCTATTTAAAGATTCATCCTGATGTCTTGGCAAAAAAACGCAAAGGCCTGTTTAATTTAAATAATCTTCCTAAACACATTACCGTAATTACCGATAACTACACTCCGCTTTCTTTATTAAAGTGTTTTAAGGTAGTATTTGTTGCCTCCTCACAATTAGGTTTTGAGGGAATGATGTTAGGTAAAGATGTGCATACTTATGGTAATCCCTTTTATGCAGGTTACGGCTTAACACATGATCATGTAATTTGCCAAAGACGCCAGAATATTAAAGATGTAACCCTCCAGCAATTATTTGCAGCCTCCTACTTAAAGTTATGTCGCTATATTAACCCTATTACCGAAGAGCTTTGTTCCTTAGAAGAAGCAATGGAAATCTTAAAAGTAAATAAAGATATAAAGCTTCGTTTAAATCATGACTTTATCACCATAAAACCAACCAGCTGGAAAAAAGAGCTTTATAAAAACTATTTCGCCTATGCTAAAAGCCTTACCTTTTTAAAGAATGAAGAAGCGGTACTTAACCACCCTAATTTACGCAATTGTATTTACCTGCAATGGGCATCAAGTCAAGATAATAACTTCATTGCCAAACTTAAAGCATTAGGCGTAAAGGTCCTCTTTATTGAAGATGGGTTTATTCGCTCTAATGGCTTAGGATGCAATTACGAAAAACCTTTTTCCCTAGTTTTTGATGAAAAAGGTATTTACTATAACCCGGCATCTCAAAGCTCTATTACTGATATCTTAAATAACTTACCTAATAACCCATGCCTTGATTTACCAAAGCTTAATCAGGATGCTAAGGACTTATTAGATTTTATACTTGATAACAGTATTACCAAGTATAATCTTAAAAAAGATGCAAGCCAAAAAACTTATATCATCCATACTTTAGATCGCATTAAAAAAGAAGCTAAAGAGATAAATCCCCCTAAAAAAATAATCTTAGTTCCAGGGCAGGTAGAAGATGATGCCTCAGTGCTTACCGGTGGCGGTAAAATCACTTCCAATCTTGCGCTCCTTCAAAAAGTACGAGCTAATAACCCTGATGATTATATTATTTATAAACCACATCCTGATGTAGTAAGTAAATATCGCCAGGGTGGCAATTTTAAGGAACAGGTAACATTAGCAGACATGGTAATTACCGATATCAATATTATCGATTTGTTTGCTATCACCGATGAGATTCATACCTTAACTTCTTTAAGTGGTTTTGAGGGAGTAATCAGAAATATCAAAGTATTCACTTATGGCAAACCTTTTTATGCAGGCTGGGGTATTACAACTGATGATTTTACTTTTAATGACCGCAAAGTAAAACTTACAACTTCAGAGCTTATTATTGGGGTACTGATACTCTACCCAACATATTACGATTGGTGTAGTGGTCTTTTTGCTCGTCCTATCGATATTTGTAAAAGACTTAATAACCCATTTAAAAAACCAAAAGACTCACTTTTAGTGAAGCTTTTACGCCTTAAGCATATGCTCAGTAGTTTATTATTTAAATAAAAAAAGACCTCCGTAAAAAAACTTATTGTTTTCAGGCTGGGATAGTAGAACCTTATCAGGTTCTTAAATTAAGTACATTAAACTATCCTTCCTAAACTTTCTCCTTCAATACTAATTGGCATAACCTGAAATTATAAGCTTAACAGCACCTTTACCATCACTAGTGGTAAATCCTAATGGGCAATCACTCCCAAAATACACCTTAAATATTGAGGAGCCAGTTACGTTTTCAAGGTAGAAACCATTTACTAACAAGTAGTTTGGATTAGTAGTTAAGGCATTGGATTCAAAGCCAAAGAAGTTTTCATCCTGTGCTTTTACAATATACACATTGTTTGTATTATCATTAGCAACACCAACTACTAAATTACGTAAAAAATCTGATACCTTGAGTAAATCATTATCAGTTCCACTTAATGCACTAAGCTCTGCTGGTAAATTATGAAAGCTGCTCAATACATTACATGATGTCTTAGTATCATCTAAAATCTCAACTTCCTCAAAATCTAACTGTACGTTTTCGATTTCAAGATTACCAGTCAAACCACTTAACTGTGCCTCACATTCATAGTTATATTCATGTTGCCCTAAATATGAATCATTAGGAACTAACTTACAACTTGCTTCACTGAAGGCAATTTCTTCTTGAGTATCGGGAAAAACTTGACGACTATCCAAAGAAGAGTCATAAACATCATTAGAAGCATAATTCTTTGCAAGTTTCACAGCCTTAGCTGCATCAACCCACCCAAAACCGAATTCAGTTGAGAAACTTACATTTGCTCCATTGGTTTGCCAACCTAACATAGAACCAGGAACCAAAGCACCTGATACAGTCTTATCGACACTTGCAGTAGTTGCCAAGATATACTTAATCTGGTTAGCAGTCAGATTTTTATTAACTGAAAGCATATTAGCTATTATACCGGTTACCATTGGTGTTGCAGCACTAGTACCATTGAATTGTACAGTATAGTTACATACTTGGTTATTGGCAGTAAGTCCTCTTTCAAAGTCGCTTTGAGTTGAAGTACCAGTTCTACTATAACCATATCTACAACCCGAAACATCAGTAGTCAGCACTTTGTGAAAACCATCACCATAGGTGCCACCAGGAGCTGTCACCCAAAGATTTGCGCCTGTATCAGAGTATCTTGCTCTTTGACCATTAGAATCACCTGAGGCAACAACAATGGAATAAGGGCTTCTAACCAGTTCGGTAGTCTGAGCAAAGAAACAGCTGGTACCATTTAAATAACAACTATCTGAGCTATAAAAAGGTTTTAAATTATAAGGACCTGATGCTGATAAAGTTCTTTGTGAGTGGTAATTGGCTGATGCTACTACCGGTAAAATACCTGCTACTACATAGTTTTCAATATTATCAAGGTCAGTAAATGCATTAAGTACATATGGTAGAGCATAACCTATACTTAAATTTAATGGAGATATCTCATAAAAAGTCCCCTCATTTATCTTTGCATCAAAAACATAACTTAAAGCTTTAGACACAAAACGCAATGAACCATCAGCAATTAAGTTAAGTTCTGTCTGATAAGCAACACCTCTAGTACCAACATTATTAGCATTAGCACCAATAATACCCATTACAGATGTACCGTGTTGTTTTTCAGGAGTGGTAAGAACCATAGAACTTGCAATACGATCAATCATATCCTCATGTTCTACATCAAAACCTGTATCAATAACGTAAGTTTGAACGTCTTGACCATTACCGCCAATCAACCAAGAACCTAACACATTGATATCTTTGCCTGCAACAATATCAGTATAATTCCAAGTAACTGAAGATTGACCAAAGTTACATAAGTGCCATGATTCCTTTAATAAAGGATCAAGATTAATATCTACAACTTTATCGATTTTTTTTACTGTTTGTTCATTTATATCATAATAAGTAACAGCAAACGTATCCTTTGATAAAGTAAACATCTTCTGACAATCTGACATAGTATCTAATGAGGCATCCTGTGAATTTAAAACATTAGCATTAGCATTAAAACGATAAACTATCTTATCGCTTTCATCTGATTCATCAGCAGATTGAATTTCCAGACTACCTAAAGTTGACTGCTCAATACTGAATATTAAAGAGCCTTTTGGGATTTCAATAACAAGAGCTGTATGATCAAAACTAGTTGAGAATGGATCATCAATTAAGTCATCATATGCAGTTGCATCTTTTAATGAGGTAATAACACTTGCAGATTCTGTCGGATAAGTTACAGCATCATCAGCAACGTTGGTAGCATTATCAATAGCAGAAGTTTCACCACTGCTACTACCGCCACAGGCTGTCGTTAAACTAAAAGATAAAGAAAGAAGAACTAAAGCAGATAGTTTAGTTGATTTTAACATGATTTCCCCCCATTACTTACTGCACACTGGCAACAGCACCTTTATCAAATGAAGGAGCAAATTTCTTAATATCAGTGTTTTGTCTTAAAATATCGTAAGCTGCAAACCATGTTTGAATATTCGGAATAATTGCCTGATATAACCCTACCTTCTGGTTAATTACTCTTACTGTTACATCCATATCGCTTAATGGAGCACATGCAAGATTGTGGGATTTACATGAATATATAATAGTATTCAGCACTAATGCACCGACTGGATTATTAGCACGGCGCATAAAAGCTAAAACGTTTGGGGAAGTTGAACCATCACCATTATATACAGCGTATGAGCCATATAAACCTACTGCGTCAGACGGTAAAGCATCTGCAGATACAGTAACTGATTTGTCTACTGAAAAACTTGGAAAATACTGTAAATTTTCACCATGAAATGAAATATCCTCTGCCATTATAGGAGATATTACGAGCATCATTAAAGCTGTGCGGGCTAAGATTCTGGTAATCGTCATATCGCATACCTTTAAGTCTAAATTTCTTTATTGTAATAATAATTATTTGTTATATTTATATTTATTTCTTAAGCTTTATGGGCGCATTGTACGCTTTTAGTAAAAAAGAAAATGCTTTCGTTTTCACCTTTTTATTAAAAATAAAGATGAATTTCAAAATATGCCTAAGGCTTCAAATATTTAAGTTTTTTATGATCTAAGTCAAATATAGCTCCAACACCACAATTCCTTAAAACCCTTATATAATAAGACTTTCAACGTATAGGTTAGCTATTTGTCACCATTTTTTACCGTTCGGTTATAAGTTTTTAAACGGATTTAACAACAATTTTTTACATTTTTTTTAATAACATTGTGTTTACATTAATGCAACCCACCTTTTACAGCTATCTGTAATATGATTTTTTACTCCAGAAAATTCCTTAAAAAAAAGAAACTTAGAGTAAATGCGCATTGCTAGTCTTTATAACACTCTTTTATTATTTTTATAAATTGCACAAAAGTTATTTTTTACCAAACCTTTTAAATCAGAAAGAAAATTTATAGCACTTTTTAAAATACAGAATTTTTCTGGAGTAAGACCCTATTTCCTTTTCGCCTCCATTAACCTGTTATTGTTACAAATTAAAATTATGAGTTTTTCAAGAAAAATTTCAGAAAAAATCTGGAAAGAGCTTTTAGATACTATTTTTTTGAGAATAATCGCAACTCTTTTATAAATTCCCTCATATAATTAAAGACAAAAGATAGTTTATTTTTATATCCCTTTTTACACTTCTCTACTACTTGGTTTTTATGAAAAGTCTTAAGGTTTTGCTATTACTTCTTACAATTATTCCCTCAATGTGTGCATTCGCAGATGAAAGTGAGATTAATGCACTTAAAGAAGCTTGTGCTAAAAAAGATGGAGTAGCCTGCTCAATTCTGGCAAGAAGTCTTTATAAAAGCCCATATCCCCAGGAGAAATCTCAAGGACTTTATTTTCATATACAGACTTGCGAGCTTAATGGATCCTACTCCTGCGGTGTTGCTGCTGATGACTTAATGTTTGGTAAAACAAATAATTCTGCCCCCAAAAAGGCAGTAGAAATCGCAATTGCAGGTTGTAATCTTCATGACCCAAAATCTTGTAGAGTTGCCTCATACGCTTACAGTCATGGTAAAGGTGTTCCTGCTTCAGCAGAAACAGCCTTTTATTATAGTTATAAAGCATGTAAACTTAACGATAACTTCTCCTGCTACCTTGTAGGTCTTGCTTATCTAAAAGGTAAAGTAGTTACTCTTAATAAAGAATCTGCTATTAGATTTTTTACTAAAAGCTGTAACCTTAGCTATACTAAAGCCTGCGATAAACTCCAGGAGCTGCAGAACTGACTTACACTTTCACAAACATTAAACATATCAGCCCAAACACCTCATAAAGCTTTAGGTAAACTGCCGAATACCTAACCCCCATAGTCCCCCTACTTGTATTCACAAGAAAATTCTGATAATAAACTAATAGGAACCTTTACTACCAACTCAAAAATCTAATAAACCATTAAAAAAATACTGCATGCAATATAGTACACATTAAAAACTTAACAATCTGAAAAAAAATGCTAACCAAAGTTAATTTGCATTAAAAAATGAGGACTAATTAAAATGACAGTCCCCACAATATTTAGATACAGAGTTATATTTCCAAGCATCAGCAAATTCAGGAAACCTTAATTGAGGTACTTTCTTATCTTCTTTCATTAGTTATACCCCCAGCTTAATGTTAAGACCTAACTCTTTAAAGTAGCCGTTTAAGGTCTGGTTAAGATCAGATTCTTCTTTACAACAGCTCTGATACACGTTTAATGTTGATTATCATATAGCAGACCCAATTAAATATATCTATCTATTTGCTTGTTTGCTTTTCCATTATACAATTACCTCGTTATTGAAATTTATTTTCATTTCGAGGTTTGCATATGTACTTAAGTTTTTTAGAACAGGAATTTCATCCTGGTAAAGGAAAGCAAATGAAAAGAACCTTCTTCATATGTTTGTACCTGCCACATTAAAGGTAAGAGCCGTAGCAAAGGCTAAAATTTTAAAATTAACTCAAGAGAAAATTGATAGTTTAACCAGTTCTGATCTCCATAAATTATGGTATTCAAAATCTAATAAAGAACTAAAAAAGAACAAGAATCTCTTTATCTTCAACCTAATTTCGAATGCATGCAAGAGCTCTAGTAATATCAAAAAAATACTCTCTTTATACATTATTAATAACATCGATTAACTTGTCATCAAATTCTCAATTTGCCTAGTTATAACTAAGAAAATAAATTGGCATATATAAATAAGTTCGTCTTCAAATTAGCACTAGAATGTAATAGCTGTTCACTAATTGACTATACTTCACTATGCTTTAAATCAAATAAATCTGTGGTAATATAATAAACGAGTTATATCTTAATAATAGTAACAGTTATGCCAAAATATGGATTCATCTTGATAATAAAATACAAAAATATTTTAATTTGGATTTGCTAAGATAATGTGATAAAAAATCACGTCTTTCATCTTAAAAAAGTATAATATTGCACTTATCAAACAATCAAATCAGTGGTCTATAATGGATCAACTTTCATGATAATAAACAAATCATTTTAGTGATAATCTACAGTAGCATTGAAATTGATAAATGGATAATAATTGATAATACTTTTGATAAAATACTAATATCAAACAACCTCTATTTTGCTTCTATAGAGGTTGTTATTAACATCC
>CALXYT010000046.1 GCA_944393045.1 uncultured Succinivibrionaceae bacterium
TCAAAATGATAGAAACTCATCCTTGAGTAAAATTCTCATCCTAAGAAGTTCGATAGAAACTCGTCCCTGAGTTAATTTCTCATCCTGAGAAACTATACATTTATTAAAAACTCATCCTTGAGTTATAGCAAGACTTCCGTGTCGGAACATGTATGTTTTCATCCTAAAAACTTATTAAGGCGTCCCTGTCTTTCATGTTCTTTATACATTCTAAGAGGAATCAGTTGTTTATGCAATAGTGACAATTATGTAAATTTGATGAAAATAACATTAAATTAATGTTACTTAAATGATAAAAACGGCTTGATACCAAGGAGATTTTGTTTTTTTGTATTTAGTACGTCTATTGTAAAAAGTGCAAAAGGCTTACATGAGGTATGGCAAATGTCTTACAAATCTTAAAGTTAATTAGTAAGAAAATCCATTTTTAGTAAACTTTTGTTAAATGCTATTTATGTGAAGGTTATCACGTTTAACTTCAAGAGTAAAGTAAAAAGAATATTAAATTATGCATTTTTATAAAAGTAGACCAGGATAAGCTTTAAAATGTAATTTTTTCAGAAAAATACTAAAATTAGCAAAACAGTAAAAAATAAAGAAAAACATTAAAAATCCCAAAGAAGACCAACCACCTAAAAATACCAATAATAAAGGCAGGTAAAAGAACTTTAATTGATAAGTAAGCTTTTACCTGCCTATGATATGATTTTTGCTTATTTAGCTTTATCGTTAATGAACCTGGTCATAATTGATAGTTCTAAAGAGAACCTTTGACATTCTCTGATAATTATAATGCTCACGTTTTTCTTTCGGTAAATCTTCTACATTACCAGGAACAAAGCCTTTTTCCAGGAAGAAATGTGCTGATTTGGTAGTTAAGACAAAGAGCTTCTTAATACCACGTTTGCGTGCTAATTCCTCAATCTTATTGATAAGGATATTACCACGGTTTGATCCACGATAACTTGGATGAATTGCTACGCACGCAAGTTCAGCAAGTTTTTCTTCATCATAGCAATAAAGAGCTGCAGAGGCAATAACCATACCATCACGCTTAATAACGATATAATGGTCGATTTCCATTTCCAGCTGTTCTCTTGGACGGTGTACTAAAATACCTTCTATTTCTAATGGTCTAATCAGATCCATTAGAGACGGAATATCATGAATGGTTGCCTGACTTACTTGTTCAGCACTTTGACGCACAATTTGAGTACCAATACCATCACGAGTGAATAATTCCTGAATTATTGCTCCGTTTTGTTCATGAGATACCAAGTGGCATCTTTCAACTCCACCACGGCAGGAGGTAATAGCAGCACGTAAGTAGCGGCAAGTACTGTTATGAATATCAGGATCAATCTTATCAAGGTATTGTTCAGCTTGTGTTGGGAATAATTCAGCGATAACCTCACCATCTCCATCAAGGATAAGTTCATTATCATTACAGAAGGTAATAAGCTTATCTGCTTTAATGGCAATAGCAACTTGAGCAGCAATATCTTCACTATTAACGCTGAAGCTTTCACCGGTAATAGAATAGCCCACAGGTGAAATTAACACGATCGAGTTATTAGCTAACTCACGGCGAATGTTGTCAGAGTCAACACGGCGTACAATACCACTATGGATATAATCGATACCATCGCAAACGCCTAAAGGACGAGCAGTAATAAAATTACCACTTACCACGCTTAAACGACTTCCTTGCATTGGTGTATTGATTAGGCCCATAGAAAGTTTTGAGGCTAAATCAATCTGCATTGAACCACAAACACGTTTAATAACCTCAAAAGTTTCATCATCAGCAATACGAACTCGCTTATGGAACTTGGTTACGATGTGTTGCTTTTCAAGCTCAGCATCTATTTGCTCTCTTGCCCCAAATACTAAAACTAACTTTACTCCCAAACTTTGTAATAGGGCAATATCAGAAATAATATCATCAAGATAAGGACTTCCTACAGTAGCACCTGGAAGCATGATTACAAAGGTTGAGCCACGATGGTGCTTTAAATAAGGACCACTATGTCTAAATGCTTGTACAAGATTTAAGTCAGAGCTTCTATTCATCGTTATTGTTACTTGACAACTTTCATTAAAAAAATGACTTTATGATCAAAATTAACTCAATTGGTTATTTTGAACACACCTTTTAAGACTGAGTATAATAATCTAAAAAGTGATTAATGTCTTATTTTTTTTTGAGAAAAAATAAAAAAGTAGCTAAACGCAAGTTTAGCTACTCTGCTTATCAAATAAAATAAGGATAAAAAGATAAAACTCACTAAAAATTAAAGTTCTTTATACATTTTTAATGTTTAATTATTTATTCAATATCCTCATTGCCACCAAATGATGAATCGTCATCATCACTAGCAGTAGCGGTAAGGTTGTGAGTTTTCTTAGGACTGATTTCACGAAGGTATTTTTTAAATACCTTAGCATATGGATCAGTAGCAACCGAGGAACTCTTAACTTCTTTTAAAAAAGTTTTTTCAGTTTCATCTTGTGGTTCACGTAGATCTTTATAGAGATCCATCATTACTGCACCGCATTCTTCTAAAAGAGTAGATTCTTTGATTGAGAAACGACCACTACGGCGAATACCACGTGGAAAATGCTCAAAATCATTAAAAGGTTTATCTGACTCAAAACTCATGATGTTTTTACTCTCAAAAGCAAATCTAGAATAAAGAGGAATAACCTCCAGATAGTTACCAAAATAATCTCAAATCTTAGCAAAATTAGGGACTATTCTTGGTCTTACAAATTTATGCAAGACGATAGTATATAGAAAATATTTTTAACAAGCAAGAAAACTCTTAGCTTAAAACATCATATGCTTGCAAGATAAAGAGTAGTAGAAGCTTGGGAAGGTAAATTTTACACCTCTACAGTAAAACATGAAACTTTATCCTGAACTTTGAAGTGCAAAATTCTAAAACAAGACTTGTATCACAAGATAACAACTGATATTATTTAAGAGTTTTAGTTTGATAGTAGTTATAAAAGTAAAAATGACCTAAATTAGTATGATAACTACTTCATGCTTGTTAGAATATAAATAAAAAGCCTTTATAAAGCTTAAAAAATTAAGCTTTACCAAGAAATTATCCACGTAAAAGTGTTAGTGAAAGTGGAGTAATTCACACTATTAGGTAAAGGTATTGCTTATACTAATAAAAGATAGAGTAACAAGTTAGGCTGTTATTAAACTTGTAGTTTTTAGGTTGATATGATCATGCCAGTCGAGGTAATTATGGCAGAGGAAGTGATTCGTTCTACGAATTTTATCACGCAGATTATTGATGATGATTTAGCTAATAATAGATGTACCAAGGTTCATACTCGTTTTCCGCCTGAACCAAATGGTTATCTACATATCGGTCATGCTAAGTCAATCTGTTTAAATTTCGGTTTAGCTAGAGACTATAATGGTGAATGTAATTTAAGATTTGATGATACTAATCCAGTTAAAGAGGATATTGAGTATGTTGAATCTATTAAGAACGATGTTAAATGGTTAGGTTTTACCTGGTCTGGGGAACCAAAATATTCATCTGATTACTTTGATAAACTTTATAACTATGCTCTTGAGCTTATAGGTAAGGGGCTAGCATACGTTGATGAATTATCTCCTGATGAAATAGCAAAGTATCGTGGCTCATTTACTGAACCTGGTAAAAACAGTCCATATCGTGACCGCAGTATCGAAGAGAACTTTAATCTTTTTGAGAAAATGAAAAACGGTGAGTTTAAAGAAGGAACTGCTTGCTTACGTGCTAAAATCGATATGAACTCACCTTTTATGTGTATGCGCGATCCGGTAATTTATCGTATTAAGTTTGCCTCACATCATCAAACTGGAGATAAATGGTGCATTTATCCAATGTATGATTTTACCCATTGTATTTCTGATGCTCTTGAAGGAATTACTCATTCTATTTGTACCTTAGAGTTTCAGGATAATAGAAGATTATATGATTGGGTGTTAGAGCATATCACTATTGATTCTCATCCACATCAGTATGAATTTAGCCGTTTAAATCTAGAATATTCAATTACCTCTAAACGTAAGCTTCACCTTTTAGTGCAAGAGGGGTATGTTGATGGTTGGGATGATCCACGTATGACTACTATTTCAGGGTTAAGAAGACGTGGTTATACTCCTGCCTCAATTAGAGAATTTTGTAAGCGTATTGGTGTTTCTAAGCAAGATAACAATGTTGAGTTCTCTGCACTTGAGGCTTGCATTCGTGAAGATTTAAATGAACACGCTTTACGCCGTATGGCAGTATTACATCCATTAAAGGTGGTTATTGAGAACTTCCCAGAAGGTAAAACTGAGGAACTTGAAGGTATCAATCACCCGTTAAAAGAAGAATTAGGCTCAAGACTGTTACCATTTAGCCGTGAAATCTACATTGAACAAGATGACTTCAGAGAAGAGGCTAATAAGAAGTTTAAGCGTTTAGTTCTTGGTAAAGAAGTTCGTTTGCGTTATGGCTATATTATTAAGGCTGAGCGCTGTGACAAGAATGAAAACGGTGAGGTAACATGCGTATATTGCACCTACTTACCTGAATCTTTAGGTAAAGATGTACCAGATCATAAACCAAAAGGCGTTATTCATTGGGTAGATGCTCATGATAATGCTGATGTAGAGGTTCGTTTATACCAGAATTTATTTAACACTCCAAAGCCTGGTGATGCTGAAGATTTTCTGGCAACAATAAATAAAGATTCATTACAAATTATAGCTCACGCTAAGGCTGAGCGTGACTTGGGAAAGGCACACAAGGGTGAGTCATTCCAATTTGAAAGAACTGGTTATTTCTGTGTTGATAATAAGTTATCAACAGATGAATTAAAGGTGTTTAACTTAACAGTTGCTTTAAAGGAAGATTCCTCTAAGGCAAGTGTATAACTGATGGTATCTCAATTGATTACCGAGGAAATTTATGAGTAACGAAGAATTTTACGATAACGATTTAGATCTAACTGACCCAATTGATGATGTTGATGAAGGTCTTGCGGCTGAAGAATTTGAAATTGAGCTCCATCGTCGTTCCCCAAAGGGTGATGTATTCCTACAGATTTTTCCGAGAACCCGTTATTGGTTAAGGGTTGCAGTTCGTCCGGAAGAAATTATTCGCGAAGATAAAGAGGATTTAGTATTTGTTTTTGTGAAAAAAATGCGTGATCCTGTTTATGAAAAGCAAGAGGGGGGTATTAGATACATTAAGTTCCGTTGTAGTATTGCCTTATCAGAGCTTGAAATTGAAATGTGCTTCTCTCATGTGGAAATTTCGTATGTAGATCCTGAAGGAAACCTTACTGAAAGTGAACAAGTTTTTGATAAAACACCTGAAGCTGACAGTGTTAAAGAAGTATTTGAACAGGTAATTAACCATTTGAGTGCTTATTTAACTAAGTCTTAAAAACACTTATCTATTTGAAAAAGCAATAACGAAACGTTATTGCTTTTTCGTTAGAGAAAAAACTTCCACATACCTATATAGTTAACATCACTTGTGCTTTACAGCAAGCCATTAATAACCATAAAGCTTAATTCCCTACAGAAGAGGCGATTTTTTGGTGTTAGAGATCAAGAAATTGTAAGCTATTATTAGTTTTTATATTAGGTATGTGTTAACCTAGTTGATAATACGGATTGATGTGTTTACAGTAGTAAACCAAATACTTAATTATTTTATTAGTCTTTGCAGGACTGCTTGGGTAATTCTTAGCAGTATATGGAGAAAAACCATGAAAAATATGAAGAATATGCTCTTAGTGTTAGTAGCTATGGGTGTATGTTCAGGAGCTTATGCAGCAGTAACTTCAGATGTTACTGATTTAATAAATAATGACGCGGCTCTAAATAATGCACAAAAGCGTGCTATTACTCAATATGCTGAAAGTTTAGATAAGATTTTAAATGTAGATTTACAAAATCGTGATGCTGTTATTGAGGTTAATAAAGAATTTATGAATGCCCAGCAGTGCTTAGCTATGGTGTATTCAGCAGACCAAAAGCCACATATGATGCGTGTAAGTCGTAATGTGTACCAGAAAATGCTAACAGAGCCAGAAAAATTAAAGCAATACCATGGCTTTTTAGGTCAGGCTCAGCAGGAAGGTAGTAATGCTCTTCCAAAAGAATCTGCAAGAGTTTGTAAATAAGATTTAATTTATTTTTACTCTCTCCCCCCATAAAAACCTCCTGAGTTTTTTGGGGGATATTTTTTTTAGTCCCTCTTAAAAAACGCCTTCCGTTTGGTATTTTACATGGTTTTAAGTAGTTATTAATGTTAGATCATGGTATTATATTTTACATTGTTTTAGGACGTTTTAATGCTAAAGGTTGATATCTTGAAAAGTAATAGCAAACTTGCGCCTGCCCTCATTTTTCTTGCTTTGGGTGGCATAACTGGTTGTAATCTTTTTGGCGGTGGGGTCAATAATGATCTACGCATGGCTAATAATAATTTTGATTATACCGATGAAACATCTAATGAACGCAATATTGTGCAACCTGCTGGTACCGATAAAATAGTATTTATCGATAAATTTCCGTTACCTCCTCAGGTTCTTGACTCAAGAGCTGCGCTGGTAGGTAAGGCGGTAGATGTGCGTCCCCCTCAAAAAATCATTAGCGAAGAGAGCAATGTAGTAGGTTTTCAGGATGGTGACTTTGCTTTAGTATGGTTCTTCCCTGATGAGGATGGTCGTAAGATATCAATTAATGAGACTTTTCAGACAGTTTTAAGATTATTCCGTAAGCTTGGTGTAGCAGTTGATAGTATTGACCCAGATTTAGGTGTTATTCAGTCTGACTGGGTAGAATTTGCAGAAGATGGGCAAGTTTATACCCTCAATCACTTAAAGGAAGATATTTTACGTTATAGACAGCGTTATAGTTTTACCGTTGGGGTTAATAAAGAAGGCGCTCCTGGGGTAAAGATTCAGATTACTGATAATGTGATTGAAGACAGTTCTGGTATGGAATTAGCTGATGGCTTAAATCGTTTTGAGCCTGCAAGATTTTCAGCGCAAATGGCAAATAAGTTAATGTGGTCTTATAAACA
Organism: uncultured Succinivibrionaceae bacterium; assembly: GCA_944393045.1. GTDB lineage: Bacteria > Pseudomonadota > Gammaproteobacteria > Enterobacterales > Succinivibrionaceae > HGM20899. Next base: position 7,095 of record CALXYT010000046.1, read on the forward strand.
AGACTTAAAGACTTATAATATCATCCAGAATAAAGATAATATTGAAATCTATTTAGGTCGAGATAATAACAATCTTTCCTGCTGGATGCTTAGTACAAGCTTTGAAGAAACATATCAGATCTTATTACATCTCTTCTTAGCTTATGATATTGAAATTAATGAATATTCATCTACTAAAGGTGAGATTAAAGTTTCCTATGATGAGTTTGATCCAGAGTTTTTTGAAGAGCATAATTTTGAGCCATGGGCACTAGAGTCAGGTGATTATTTATTTAAACTTGGCATCTTTAATGGTAAAACCTCTATCACTCTTTACGATAAGAATGGTCAACCTGTAGATCAAGGTGTTACAGTAAGAATGTATAGTGGATTTGCTCAAGCATTAAATGAGCAATTTTTACAAAGAAAATATACCAAGACGTCTAAAAATGAAGTACAATAGGCACACTTAAAGAATTTATAAAAATAGGCTAAGTTCATAATTGAACGGTCTATTTTAATTTTTTAAACCAGAAATAGAACGTTTATCTAATTCATTAGTTGTTAAATGATAAACCGTTTCATTATGAGACGTAACAGCAATATATTTAAGACATTGGAGTTTCTTGCAAATGGAAAAGAAAGCTGAACTTTATCGTGGTAAGGCAAAGTCTGTTTTTGAGACAGATGATCCAAAGCGTTTAATCATGTTATTTCGTGATGACACCTCTGCTTTTGATGGTCAAAAGATTGAACAGTTAGCTCGTAAGGGTAAGACTAACAACAAGTTCAATTACTTTATCATGAAAAAGTTAGAAGAAGCTGGTATTCCTACTCAGATGGAAAAGTTATTAAGCGATAACGAAGTATTGGTTAAGAAGCTTACCATGCTTCCAATTGAATGTGTTGTACGTAATGTAACTGCAGGTTCAATTTGCCGTCGTTTAGGTGTTGAACAAGGCATGGAATTAAAGACTCCTACTTTTGAGTTCTTCTTAAAGAATGATGCGCTACACGATCCAATGGTAAATGATTCTCATATCATTTCTTTTGGTTGGGGTACTCAGGAACAGATCGATGAAATGAAAGCTTTAAGCTTTAAGATTAACGATGTATTAAAGAAGATGTTCGATGACGCAGGTTTTATCCTTGTAGACTATAAGTTAGAGTTTGGTCTATTTGATGGTAAGTTAGTTCTTGGTGATGAATTCTCTCCAGATGGTTGCCGTTTATGGGATAAGGAAACTCGTCAGAGCTTCGATAAGGACCGTTTCCGTAAGGATTTAGGTAATGTAATCGAAGGCTATGAAGAAGTAGCTCGCCGCATTGGTTGCCCATTAGATTAATAATATCCCCCTCCCACACACACAAGTAAACTTGTGGGGGGAATATATTTTTTGCCGCTTTAGCTCAGCTGGTAGAGCAATTGTTTCGTAAACAATAGGTCGCAGGTTCGAAGCCCGTAAGCGGCACCAATGGTAAAGCCCTAAGAAAAACTTTTTCTTAGGGCTTTGGTTTCGGTTTAAAATTAAAACCTTCTCACTTATATGCCAGTTGAGCCAAACCCACCTGTGCCACGTGTAGTTTCAGATAAGGTATTGGTAACAGTAATTTGTGCACTAGCAACAGGTACTAATAAGCATTGTAAAATTCTATCACCACGCTTATAAGAGATAACGCTACCTTCTTTATTATTACCACAAGTATCAAAAGTAATATGGGCAATCCATTCACCACGATAATCTGAATCGATAACACCTACAGTGTTGCGCACCATACCACCTTTTATCCCAAAGCTTGAACGTGGTAAGAGTAGGGCAACATAACCTTGAGGAACTTCTGAGGCAAATCCAAGGTGAATAATATTATGCTCACCGATAGTTAAATCGACATCTTCTTGTAGATAGATATCAAACCCGGCAGAGAATTGACTTTTATATTCAGGTGCAAGGAAATTTGCGACAAGAGGTTTAATTTTTAAAGTTTGCATCTTTTTGGTTACTCATTTAAAAGAATTGATAAGAGTTATTGGTGATATTTATAAAAAAATACCTTACCATATTTGAGGCTTAATATAGCAAATAAGCAAAATGCTTGCAAATAACTTAATGTAATTACAACATTCAAAGAAAAAATTTATCACTTTTTGGAATGAACATGATATATTGTTCTTTATGTAAAAAACGTGTTGCTTTTGTTATAGAAAAGTATATACTTTAGCAAATTTTTATATTATTTACATTGCTTTAAATATTACCCTTGTAAGCTTAAGAGTATTTTTAAGTTTAAGTATCTAGGTAAAGGGTAGAAGTGCTTTTAATATTAGTAATAAAGTAGAAATAAAGCTAAAAATATAAAAGTTATAACCAACAAAAATAATAAAAAATACAATACACTACATTTCAACATAACAATAAAAACTTAAAAAATTTACCGTAAATATTTAAGTAAAAAGTTCAATATATTTTAAAGAGAAGAGTGGCATGAATGAACTTTTAAGTGTAAACTCCCTGGCAGAGTTTACCCATCATAAAAATATAACGATTCTATGTCATAACTTCCCTGATGCTGATACCATAGCCTCAGGTTATGCTCTTTATTCTTATTTTACTCTTCGTACTAATGCTAAAGTAAAGCTTATATATGGTGGTATTTCACCGATAAGTAAAACCAATTTACAGCTTATGATTAAGCTTTTGCATATTCCTATTGAACATGTAACGCAAGATTATAATGCGCAAGGTCTCCTTGTTAGTGTTGATTGCCAGTATCTTTCAGGTAATGTCTTAGATATTACAGCTGATGAGGTGTTAATTATTGATCATCACCGCATCTCTCGTGAGCTTAAAGAGGGGTTGGCCTCTATTGACTTACCAATTTACGGTTTAATTAAAGATAATTATGGTTCTTGTGCTACATTAGTATATGAGTTACTGCAAAAAGAGCACTTTAATTTAAGTAAGTACGTATCCACTGCGCTATATTATGGTCTTTTTATGGATACTAATGAGTTTTCAGAGCTTAGAGAGCGTGCTGATATCCAAATGCGTGATGAGTTAGCAATTGATGATGCTATCTTTACGCTGATTCGTAATTCTAATTTGACTAAAGAAGAGCTTATTATTGTAGGTAGCGCTTTTAAAGAATTAAAGATTCATGAAACCATGGCTTATATTGAGGCGCAGGAATGCGATCCTAATATGTTAGGCTTAATGGCTGATATTTTAATAATGGTTGAAAATGTAAGCGTGGCTGTAGTTTATACCTGCCTCCAATCACCAAGTTTAAGCGTTGATAAATGTTATAAATACTCAGTGCGTACCTGCGTACGTAATATTGCAGCTCATGATTTTGCAGAGAAACTTGTAAGCCCTAAGGATACTAATGGTAAGTTAATCAATTTAGGCTATGCAGGTGGACATCGCTCAAAAGCAGGTGGTTCACTTGATTATCAAAGCTTTAATTTATGGTGTACAAATGAACTTAAACCATACCGCAGTTTTTCCAATTACTTATGTGAGTCCTTTGATGAGTTTTTAGCAAATAAAGTAATCGATTTAAGTGATGACTTTATTATCGATAAGGCAACAGGTAAGGTTAAAAGTAAGATTAAGTAATATAATTCACCTTAGACTACACCAAACAAATCAGCAAAAACCTAAAAACTAAAACAGCAAAAACAAAAAAGCACAGAGTTTACTCTGTGCTTGAAGAATTTAAAAATAAATTATAAGTTCAATTAAAGGATTATAACGTTATCTTAGAAATCAGCGTTATTAACTGTTCTTGGGAATGGAATAACATCACGAACATTCCCCATACCAGTTACATATACAATCAGTCTCTCAAAACCTAAACCAAAGCCTGAGTGTACTACGCTACCATAACGGCGTAAATCACGGTACCACCAGTAGTTTTTAGGATCAAGGTTTAGTTCAGCCATACGCTTATCAAGTACATCAAGACGTTCTTCACGCTGTGAACCACCGATGATTTCACCGATGCCTGGTGCTAATACATCCATAGCTGCTACTGTTTTACCATCATCATTTAAGCGCATGTAGAAAGCTTTAATATCCTTAGGGTAGTTCTTAACTACTACTGGAGATTTAAAGTGTACTTCTGCTAAGTAGCGTTCATGTTCACTTTGTAAATCGATACCCCATTTAATTGGATACTCAAACTTTACATCAGCATTCTTCAATACTTCAATTGCATCGGTATAATCAATCTGCGCAAAATCAGAGTTAATAAATTGTTCTAGGCGAGTAATTGCTTGAGGATCAACACGCTGGGCAAAGAACTCCATATCATCACGTCTTTCAGTTAATACGGCCTTAAAGACATATTTAAGCATATCTTCAGCAAGCTTAGCATTATCGTTTAGATCATAGAAGGCTACTTCAGGTTCAACCATCCAGAACTCTGCTAAGTGACGAGTAGTATTAGAGTTTTCTGCTCTAAAAGTAGGACCGAAAGTGTATACTTTTGACATAGAACAAGCAACAGTTTCAGCATTAAGCTGACCTGATACTGTTAAAAATGCTTCTTTACCAAAAAAATCTTCTTTGTAATTTATTTTACCGTCTGCAGTTTTTGGAGGATTATTTAGATCTAAGGTAGTTAATCTAAACATTTCCCCAGCACCTTCACAGTCAGATGCTGTAACAATTGGGGTAGAAACCCAAATAAAGCCACGTTCATTAAAGAATCTATGAATAGCCTGAGCTAAGCAGTTTCTTACACGTAATACTGCCCCCATGATATTAGTGCGTGATCTTAGGTGCGCATTTTCACGTAAAAATTCTACGCTATGACGCTTAGCACTCATAGGGTAGGTGTCTGGATCTTCTACATAACCGCAAACAGTAACCTTTGATGCTTGGAGTTCAAAGTCCTGACCTTTACCACAAGATTCTGCAATTACGCCATCAGCCATTACTGAGCAACCGGTAGTAAGGTGTAATACTTCGCTCTCATAGTTCTCAAGGTCAGCTGGAACTACTACTTGTACTGGATTAAAACATGAACCATCATGAACTGCTAAAAATGAACAGCCGGCTTTGGTATCACGGCGAGTTCTAACCCAACCACGCACGCGCACGGTATCGCCAACCTTATATTTTCCTTTTAGTATTTCATCTACAGATGCAATTACCATATATCCTCTTACACATTCTTCTTTTGGAGCACTAAAAGCTCTAATAATAAAATAAAGTCTAGTAGATCTTAGGCATTTATAACAAAAAACTCAACACAAAATTACATTAATTTGGAATTTCTTAAGGGCATAAACTGAAGAATTATCTATTTGTGATATTCTTTAGATTACTTATATCAAGTTTGCCATTATTAAACCTTAAGTCTACATAATAAGCTCCATTACGATAGCGTTTTGGTTGATACATAACCGGTAAGGAGTTTAAGTTTAATTCTTTAATTTCGTCGATAACTTTAAAGCGACATTCTTCAGTTACCGTCATCTTATCTTGGTTATTAGCATAAAACTCGATTTTTAGGAGAGTGTTTGCATTATCCTGCTCGATTATGCTAATTATCTTGCCCGCTGTTACATTCCACTTTAGATAATCATGTTGCTCTTTTAAATAGCTAAATAAGGTTTTTCCACTAAGAAATAAAAATATCGCTATCATTGCCTCTAGGAGAATATAGTACTGAGCAAAGAACAATACCTGCCCCTTTAAGGAGTAGCAAATTAATGAGATAACAGCCATAGCCAAATAAAAATAGGAGAACTTTAATACCCCCTTATTAGCTTTGGTTTTTTCATAGTCATGTAGGTCAATATTTAATGGAAGTAGTGATACTGGAACGTAAGTTTTTTCCATAATGTTTCCTGTAAGGGCTAAATTTAATAAATAAAGCTAATTATATAATTTGCCGGTAAAAGTATTAGTTGTAGGCTTAATATCTTCATCCTCAAAATATAACTCTGAGGTAATCTTATAATCTTTAATAAAGAATGATTCAAGTAGTAAGGAGGCAACTTTTGGGCTTTTTAGAGCATTGGTTGTAAAACTAAAATCATGGCACGATTTAGCAAGTTCAGGGATAGAGGAGTTGATTTTTATAGTTTTTTTCTGAAGTGGAATATTGCTTACATCAAGATAAAATACTGCTCTATTTAACTTCACTTCTGCATCTAATGGATTTATGATGCAGTAATTAAAACTTACTTTAGGACTTGTGCGATCGGAAATATCTTTATGCACCTTGCTAATGCTAATAAAAGGAGTGGTGTTATAGTTAGCCAAATTAGCAGCGCAACCTGTAAAGGTAATCATGCTAGTTAATAATAGAAATAAGGTTATAGACTTTTTCATAAAAAATACTCTAGCTTATAATTTTTGTTTGTATTATACCAAGCAAATCCAAGCTTTTCAAAAAAAAAGCCTCTCTTAAAGTAGTAGAGCGCTCTTAAAATGCCAATAGTCAAAATTTAGTATATGACATACTCCCCACGCATAAATGCGGGGGTTTCTAGTATCAACAAATCTAGCCTACTTTTGTAGGTCTTACA
>CALXYT010000047.1 GCA_944393045.1 uncultured Succinivibrionaceae bacterium
TTTACTAACATCGATTGTAAAAATGTTAGTTCTTATTATTTAATACTAAATTTTCAAGTTCATGAACTTTACTTTCAAGGTCAGTAATTCTCTTTTCTAATGTTTGGGCACTAATCTTCTCTTGTTCTAATTGTGGATTATTATTTTTAACAGCTACCCCAAAACGAATGGCAGTATCTACAACAGCGTTGATAAAATCATCGCTTCTATTTAAGACTTTTTGTTCTAGTATGCGTAATAGTCTATCATCAGCTGCAGGTCCTGAGCCTCTAGACTCATAGGTACTAACAGAAATAGCAGCCATATCAAGATAAGTGGCTAATTCCTTAGCAGATGTAAAACCTAGTCCTAAGCGCCATCTTTTATATAATTCAGGTGTCATAGTAAAATCCTTGCTGCTAGTGTTTATGCAAAGTCTAGATTAAAGGTTGTAATATTAGTACTGTCATGTAGGCTTTTCTCAAAAATAGCCACATTCTTTGATCCTGCCAACTTTGCTTTATTAAAATAAAACTTTGCTTGTTCTATATCTACATCGATTCCTTTGCCAGTTGCCAGGCAATAGCCTAACATTGCTAAAGCTTCTGGATAATAAGAATCTTTTTCATTGCACTTGGTTAAATATTGATGCATGTGAAAGACACATTCACGGTAATCAGGCTCCAATACTTGGTAAGTACCCCGTCTTGGCTTAACTTTAGTATTTTCAGTAGTAGTCTCATTATTGTTAGTAAAAAAGCTATCTAAAGAATTACCAAAAAAATTTATTACCGCCAGTAAATATAAACATTCATGATAATTATTGCGAATTGCTCGTTCGCAATAATATTTTGCTGCCTCAATATTTATACTCGTTCCTGTTCCTTTAAATTTCATTATCGCCAGATACGGTAATGAAGGAGCGAAATCCATTTGTAGCAATGCTTCAAAATATTTATATGAAGTTGCAAACTTTTGTTCTTTTAGTCTTTTTAGGGCAAAAAAATAAGTTCCGAATAACTTGGTTAGGCGATATATATCTACCCAGTAGGTAGTCAGCAAAAATAACACACAAAAGAACATCTTTATGAAGAGATGATCTGTAACATTGCCATAAAAACAGAATGCTAAAGAGATAATTATTATGGCAACAACGGTCTTTGCTAGAAAAAGAAACATATCACCTACATGAATCTTAACGTGAACGGAACACGATTCTTCCCTTAGTTAAATCGTATGGAGTCATTTGTACAGTAACTTTATCACCAGTTAAAATACGAATGTAATTCTTACGCATCTTGCCTGAGATATGAGCCATAACGATATGACCATTTTCAAGTTCTACTCTAAATGTGGTATTTGGCAGAGTTTCTAAAATAGTACCCTGCATTTCGATATTGTCTTCTTTAGACATATTTTTCCTTCATAATATTAATTTAAACTTACTGGTTAGAGCACCTAACAATGCTTATCACTAAATAAATGGTGGTAAATATTATAGAAATTAACAAAATATTGCAAGTGCTATATTTGCCAATTATTTTTTAAGTCTTAACTTCAAAAGAATTGCATATATTTTACTATTATTTTTATAATTAAGTAAAGAGTATGGCGATCTAAAACGCATTATTGTAAATTTTATTATAGAAAAATAATATATTACAATTCTTGTTACGAGTAGTAGGTGTTTTTTGGTAAGTTTACTCTTACTTTAGGATTATAGAATAATATTAAGGTTTAAAAAAATTCGTTTTTTCATAAGTATACGTTTAGTAAGTTTTTGGGGCGTAAATAACTTGCTTAGAATGAGCAATCATAATATATTAAAGTTTATTTCAGTTTACTATAACGCATAATTTTGGAGCTAGTAATGCAGGTTACTATTTACGTTTATGATTTTATGTTTTTATCAGAGGATTTAAATTTTACTATTGATAAAAACAAGACAATCATCCCAGTAAATAATCTTGAAGTGATAAAGAGTATCCCCATGCTAACCAGAAGGCGTTTGCATCCTGCAGGGCGATATGCTGTTGGGGCAACGGTCAAGATGCTTTATGAAAATAATAATGTGGCAGCTTTAATTTACGCCTCAAGAACTGGGGAAACAAAGCGCTGCATCAGTTTTTTACAAAAAGCTTTACATGATGAGCCATCATCACCTGCTGATTTTTCTGCAAGTGTGCATAATGCTAATGTTGGTATTGCCTCTATTGCAGGAAATTTTAATGGTGAGACTATTGCGCTAAGTGCTAAAAAAGATACGCTTTACAGTGCTTTTATTGAGTCTTACCTACTTCTTAATTCCTATGAATATAAAAACGTAATCTTAGCGCTTTATGAAGAGAATCTCCAAGATCAGCACTTTGTTGATTTAAGTAAAGTTGAAGAACTTTTTAGGGGATTTGCGATAACTTTAACTTTAGCACTATCACCGAGCTTTATGGGGAAAACGCCACTTTTTTCGCTTACACTAGGCATAGGTGAAGATGGGGGAGATGATGCTGAAAAACTAATCTTAAATGATAAAGTGCATTTGACGGCATATGAGTTTTTTAAAAATATTTCGTTAAGTTAAAGCGCAAAGCTTATGATTGTAGTATTATAAGTATCCGTGGTAAGTTGTAAAACTTAGGAGTTCTTTTATGGAAAATCAGCAATCTCAGATGAAAGTTGATAATGATAATACAGCTAATATTGAGGCTACGGAGTTTGTACCTTTAAAATATTGGTTATTACTTTATTTAATTGTAATACCGGTAATCGGGCAGTTATTTGTTTTTGGTTTAATAGTTTATTGGGGGTTTAAAGAGCATAAATCTTATAAATATCCATGTTTAATAAATTATGCTCGAGCATGTTTTGTGTTTATTATGGCATACCTAGTTTTTGGGGCGACATGTTCATTTTTAGGGATTATAAATTTTACTAATGCCTTTAATGCTGTTATTGGCGTTTTATGGTAAAAGTTAAGCATCAAGATTTTTTAGTATAAAGATGAGATAAAAATATGCAAGCAAATAGAATAATGTCGGTAACTGACTGGGTGGTTACATTTGTGTTACTTACCATTCCTATGGTAAATATTATTTGTGCTATATATTGGGCATCGTTAAATACTGCCACATGCGCTAAACCTTCGCGTACTACTTTTAGTAGAATGATAATTTTACCTTTGGTGATTTCGATTATTTTATCTTTTATTGTGCTTAATAATTCACTTAAATAAGTTTAAGTAACTCTTTATTTAGCTCCTCCTGCATTTTTTTCTAGGGGGAGTTTTTTGTCTGACACAAAAAATATTAAAAAAAGATTAATTTTTTAACAAAATTTTATAATTAATAAAACTCTTAGCATAAATTTATATTATGTAAACAAGGTGTGGGGGTAAGTTGTTGTAAGTTGCAATTTTTAAGGCAGGGGTTGATGATTCTAGTAAAAATAGTCGCACAATTGCTTCTTTATCTGCTATTTATCGTTGGCGCATTAGTAGAAGGGACTATTGTTTACTTTATTATTTTTTTAACATCACCTGATAAAAACACTCGTAAATTACGCCTGCGTAAGGTTGTAAAGGTATCTTTTAAAGTATTTATTTACTTAGGTACATTTTTTAGGTTATATAAAGTAACATTTAAAGATTTAGCCACTATTAAGGAACTGCATAACGTTATTGTGGTAGCAAATCATCCAACATTACTAGATTATGTTATTTTAACCTCAGTTTTAGATGTGCAAATTTGCACTATGGTAAAAAAAGACCTTACTAAGGGCTTTATGAGTTCAATTATTAAGCATTTAGGTTATATTCCCAATAATTCAGGTATTGATGTGTTAAAGCAAGAGTTACTTGATAATAGGGGATTATTAATTTTTCCGGAGGGTTCCCGCACCAAAGATTACCAAAATCTAAAGTTTATGCGTGGGGCTGCTAGAGTTGCGCTAGAAACAGGTCTTGTGATAGTTCCCGTTTTTATTAAAGTATCTGATAGAACGAGTTTAGCAAAAGGATTTTTTGCATTTTTACCACCTAAGAAGCTACTTAAGTATGAAATTGAGGTAGGTAAGGCAATAGATATTCACAAGTATTATAGTAAATATCCTACAAAGGCCATAATGGCCAGGTATTTAACAGGCGATTTAGAGAATATGTATAGTCAATACTTACATAAGTGAATCTTATGTAAAATAGCATATTAAAAATTTTTATATTATATATAATAGTGCGATATAGTTAGCCTAATTGAGCTTAGGTGAGATATTTAGGAGTTATTTATGAATGATGTTTTAGTTCATGAGGTAAAGCAAACAATTATCGAGGCATTAAACTTGGAGGATATTACGCCTGATGAAATTGATACTGAGGCTCCTTTATTTGGTGAGGGGTTAGGTCTAGATTCAATTGATGCTTTAGAGCTTGGTTTAGCAATAAAAGCAAAATATGGTGTATATATTAGCCCTGATAGTGAAGAGGTAAAGAAGCATTTTGGTTCAGTAAAAAACTTGGTGGAATTTATTGAGCAGGCTAGAACTTCTAAATCAGAGTAGTAAATAAGTATGACAAAAGACGAGATTTTTCAGCAATTACAAAAGATATTAGTAAGCTCTTTTGCGCTTGATGCAAATGATATTACATTAGATGCGCAAATGACTAAGGATTTAGATTTAGATTCTATTGATCTAATCGATTTATTAACTTTTGTGCGCAAAGAGATAGATTGCAATATTACCCCTGAGGATTATAAAAAAATGGCAACTATTGGGGATATAGTAGAGGTTATTTATCACAAGACTAATGCTAACTAAAAAAGTATGGTAGCTTGTTTCTTAGGTAAAGATAAGAGTGAAAGTTTTTTTATTACGTGACCTTTTAATAAAATTAGTTAATAAGGATAAGTACTTTTATAGTTTTAAAGGAAAAAAGCCTGCTATAAGCGTCTTTACTAAGGCGCTAGAGATTCATCATAAGTTACAAGCTAAGAACTTTGCCAAAGATACCCCTATAATGGTAGCAACGGATGATAGTTATTTATTTTTAGCATCCTTACTTGCTATCTGGTCACTTGGGGGCAAGGTCTGTATGCCTAATGGTTTTGCCAAAGATGCCATTATTAGCGCAGGTAATTTCGCCTTATGGGTAATTACTGATGAAAAAGAGGTAATTAACCTTTTTAATAAGGAAATTGGGGGGGATTTTACTGTTATCACCATTGATGATGAAGAACCTGATAATTTATCCATAATAGGGGATTTTAATGTAGATAAGCTTAATTTTGCTTCTTTAGAGGAGAAAGAGTTATTTCTACATGATTTGGCTAAAAACTTAAGTGCGTTAAATGAGCCTACTAAGATTTTTAGTATTACCCAAATGACCTCAGGAACCACTGGTACCCCAAAATTAGTTACCAGATTTTTAGATTTACTTATTCTTGAGGCGCAAATAATTTTAGGGGAAATAAGTGAGGAATTTACTTGTTCTAACGAGGTATTAGCTCTTGCCACAGTACCAATTTTTCATGCATATGGGCTTGAGATTAGATTTATTTTACCTCTTCTTGCTAATATGCCACTCTTTAAAGAAATGATTACCTATGAAGAGCAGCTCCAAAAATTAGCCTCCCTCATGCCTAAAACTTTTTTAGTATCAAGTCCTGCTTTTTTAAAGCGAGTATCGTTAGGTAATATTTTTACTCAAGATAACATAACTATTACCGCAGGTGGCGCTATTAGTTCCCAGGCTCTTAAAAAAGTCCATAACGCTTTTGGCAATTTGCTTTTTGAGATTTTAGGGAGCACGGAAACTGGCGTTATGGCGATAAGATTTACTAAAGATATAACCTCACTATGGCATGCTCCTAAAGGAGTTAAGTTTTTTATAAAGCCACTTGATAATGAGCAAGATAAAGTAAATGGTGGGTGCAAGGAAGAAAACTACGTACTTAAAAATGGTTTAGGCACTCTTATAGTTGCCTCACCTTATATTGAAGATAACTTTAATACTACTTTTTTAACCTTAGAGGGAACTTCTGTTCAGGCTTTTTTAGGTGAGGATATTGTCGATTTAAAGGATAATACTCTTAAGTTATTTGGGCGTAGTGGTAGGGTGATAAAAATTGAGGATAATCGAGTTTCACTAGATCACCTGGAGGAGCAAATCAGAAAACATCCTTTTATTAAGGACTGCGCTTTAATTCCTTTGAATCTTGAAAATCGTCAATATTTACAAGGTATGTTAGTGTTAACTCAGAAGGGTAATGAGCATTATAACCGTTTAGGTCTCGGAAAGTTTATTATAGAGCTTAGGTCTATGCTTAAAGATTATCTTTTACCAATATGCATCCCCAGAAAAATATTATTAGTTTCAAGCTTGCCACTAAATGCTACTGGTAAGGTTGACTATAAAGAAATTCAAAGGAATATGGTAAAATGAAATATCCTGCAATAGTTAAACATGAGTATGTAACAGATTCTAGTGTAGTTTTATATACTGCCAGTTTAAAGGGAATTGCCTGGTTTGAGGGACATTTTCCGGAAATTAAAGTATTTCCGGCAGTAGGCACTATGAATATGGTAGCTTATTTTTTTAAAGAGTATTTGCATGTTGATATTAATTCCTCTCTTGAGGTTATACCGCAAGCAAAATTTATTAAACCAATTTTAGAGAACTCTTGCTTAAAAATAACTCTCACCTTAAATCTTCCTGGTGAGGCAAGTTTTGAGGTGGCAGATAGTAAGAATGGTACTTTATATAGTGTAGGCAAGTTTAAACTAGCATAAGAATATTATTATAAAACACACGCTACCCAATATTAGCGGAATAAAAACTTAAATAAAACAATAAAAAAGAAGATGGCACAATTATCCACTTTTAATCCTGTAATTATTATACCTTGTTATCGACATGCTTTTAAGTTAGCTCGTAACCTTGATAAGATTTTATCTTTAGGTTTACCGTTAATAATTGTTGATGATGGCTCTCCTGTTCCTGATGCCGTACTAATGCATGAATGGAGTAATACTAAAGATCAGATTTTAATTATTTCAAATCAGGCTAATTTAGGCAAAGGGGCATCGATGGTTAAGGCCTTAAAAAAAGCACGTGATTTTGGATATTCTCATGCTTTGCAAATTGATGCTGATGGGCAAATTGATTATGCGCTAATGGTAGATTTTTTTAATTTAGCGCAGCGAAATCCAACCAAGCTTATTTGTGGGGAGGCTGATTTTTCTAATGTTCCTAAAGCACGTTATTATGGCCGTTTTATTACTCATTTTTGGGTAATGCTCGAGCTTGGTAAATTTGAGGTTATCGATACTATGTGTGGCGTGAGAGTTTATCCACTGAAAGAGACTTGCAAGGTGCTTGATAAACGCCGTATAGGGGCGCATATGGAGTATGATACTGAGATTTTTGTGCGTCTTTATTGGAGCGGTATGGATTATCTGCTTAAAAAAGTAGATGTTTCTTACCCAAAATATGGCATTAGTAATTTTAGGATGATTAAAGATAATTTAGCCATAGCTAAAATGCATGCTTATTTATGTTGTACAAAATTATTGCATTATTGGGCAATCAGGAAGAGAATCTTTATTTAATGAGCGAGCAAAACTCTTGGCAAGACCAAAAGGAGAGTACCTCTCCTTTTGGAATGAACATGATCATAATATGTTATAAGCTTTTTGGCTTGCGCATTACGTTAGCTATAGTTAATGTGCTAGCTTATTTGGTTGTGTTAAGTAATGCTAAGGTTTATAAAATTTCCCAAAATTATCTTCTAACATTAAAGGCCTATGCTAAGTCTAAGAAGATAAATCTTCCTTCCTGCTCGCCTTTTAGTCATGTGGCAACATTTTGTCGAACATTATTTTTTAGGGTGCTTGCTTGGGATGGTTTAATACAGCGAAGTGATAAAGAGAATATTGAGGTGGTTAATACCCTTAATACTTTAGTAAAGGAGCATCCAAGTAAACTTATTATTAGCGCTCATATAGGGACTCTTGATGTCCTTAGGGCCTTAAATGCGCAGAAAAATCCTCATCCTGTCAATATAGTAATGTGGACTAAACAAAGCGCAAAATTACAGGCGTTTTTTAAAAAACTAAATGCAAGTAGTAATCTTCACATTATTGAGATTGATGAGATAAATCCTAATTTAGCGATAAATATCCAAGAGAAATTAGCGCATAATGAATGGGTAGTGATAATGGCCGATAGAATGAGTGCTAATGATAGTAGATATGTGGAGGTTGATTTTTTAGGGGAAAAAGCACGTTTTCCACAAGGACCTTGGATTTTAGCATTATTATTAAAAGCATCAGTTCTTACGCTTTATCATTTTGAGACTAAAAATGGCAGTAACTTAGTTTATAATGACTGGGGAATATGCAGTACAGAGCGATTGAAACGAGCAGAGATGGTTGAGTTTTTAGCCCAAAAATACGCCAATGAATTGGAAGAGATAGTATTAAAGTATCCAAATCATTGGTTTAACTTTTATGATTTTTGGGGTAAGTGATTGCTATAAGTCTTTTAGTAGCAGTAACTAAAAGACTGTAAAAATGCAGTAAGTCTTAGATAAATAATGATGTTTTTTGTGTAGTATAGTACATGATATAAAAGTGGTTGTTATTGGCATATGAAGGTTGTAGCAAATCTTGTTTTTTTACTTATAAGCATAATAAGTGTTAGTGCTTGGGCTGTGCCTGGTGATGATAAATATAATGACGCTGATGTGATTTATGCTAATTTTAAGATGACTAAGTATATTGCAGCATTAGATCGTTATATTGTTTCCTCTGGTAAAACTAAACTTTCAAGAGCGTATGGCATATGTTGGAAAGTGCAAAAACCTTTGCATAAAGTTATGTATATAACTAAAAAAGGGTTAAAGAACATCAATCCCGGTGTTACTGATGCTGATTCACTTTTTTTTGCTGAAGATTCCTTTATGAGTGATATGAGCGTGTTCTTTTTAGATATTTTACTAAAAGAAGATCGTAAGCTTTATCGAGACTTTGTGCTAAATAGGGATCTAAAGCATGAGATTCTACTTTTAACTCCCAGAAGTGCTAATTTAGCCTTATTTTTAAAATCTATTGAGGTTAAATATAAGAATGAGCTTATCGATGAAATCACTTTTTTAGAAAACTCTAATAGCTATACAAAAATTCTCTTTTCTGATTTAGTAGTTACTAATGAAAAAGGTTTAAGCAATGAGGTATACTGCCATGCCTATGACTAAAGTGCTAACTAATATTATGCTGTTAAGATTGCTTAGTGTCTTGCTTTTTGCGCTAATGGTTATGATTGGTTCTTATAGAGCTAATATGAGTGATAACCCAATAGACTATTCGCTTGATGCCCTTTTCCCAAAATACGATAATGAGCTTGCAGATTTTAATTACTTTAAAGATAAAATTGCCAAGCAATTTGTTTTTTTAGTAATTTCTGATGAAGAGGAGAAAGCTACTAATTTAATTATTTCTCTAGAGGAGATGTTAGATAGTATCCAAGGTATTAGACCTGATATTTATATCGATACTGATGAATTACGTGATTTTTATTTTAAGTATCGTTATGTTTTTGCTAATCACCCTTATGTATGCGATGGTTGCTCAAAAAATCAAAAAAACGTTAAAGGCTTTAAAGATTATATTCTTAATGCCATTTATAGTCCTTTTGGTGGGTATACTTCTCATGAAATCCAGGAAGATCCATTTTTAACAATGCGATCTATTATAGGTAGTGATTTTAAAAGATTTAAACTTACTAAACTTGGTATTCCTTATGTTGAATATGAAAACCGCAATATCTATATAGCTTATGGCGTTATTGAAAAAGATTTATCTGTTGAGGAGTTAAATCAGCTTTATACTGCAACTCTTGAACTTCAGCAATTAGCTCATACCAATATGATGAACCTTATTTTTACAGGTGAGCCGTATTATGTCCAGGCTGTGCGCAGTGATATTATGCTTGATATGGAAAATATCGGCTTAATATCGGTAATTGTTATTGTGCTTACCATGCTTTTATTATATCGAGGGTTATTGCCATTAGTTTATACCACCTTAACCTTAGGTATTGCCTTAATATCAGGGATAATGGCTGTCGTTGCTCTTTATGGTAACATTCATGTGCTAACCATTGCCATAGGTGGCTGTTTAATAAGTATTTGCACTAATTACTGCATATATATTTACACCTTAGTAAAGCCAAGTCGTAATGCGAAAGATATTCGTTCATTACTAGTTAAACCTTTATCGATTTCTCTTATCATAAGTATTATTGCCTTTGTAATTTTAGGGATAACTGATTTAGCAGTTCTTGAGAGCTTAGCTGTTTTTGTGTCCGTTGCGTTTATAATGACCTATGCTTTTGTGATGCTCTTTTTATCTTCAATTCTTAGTAGCAATGTACCAAGCACCACTTTAGCAAAAACGTTATTTTCTGTGCTTATGCGTATTCCAAAAGCGCTTATATATATCATTATAATTGGCTTTGTAGTTTGCTCCGTTACAGTTATTTATTTAAAAAATGGTAGTTCGCATAAAGAGCAGATAACAAAGGCTGTAAATGTCCAGAACCTTAATCCGCAATTTAAGGCAATGACTGCTTCTGTACATGAATTATTAGCAGGTTATCAGAATATTGCCTATTATGTAATAGAGGGTAAGGATTTAGATGATGCGCTTACAAATTGTTATGATATTTACTCTTCTTTAACAGTTAAAGAGCGAGTAAATTCATTCTTCCCTTGTAAGATTGTGCCTCCAAAAGCTAGACAAATTACTAAAATCAAAGAATTTAAAGAAATGTATCCAATCCTTGAGGAGATTTTTGCGCAAAATAATCTATCAATTGCCGAGCGTGCCAAACCATTAAGCGTGCGTCCATTTACTTATGAGGAATTTCCAAAAGATCTTTCCCTGTTTTTTGGGCAAAATAGTGTGCTGGTACAAATAAATGCTGATAATGGTAAATTATTACGTATTTTAGAGGAATCCAAATACGCAACCCGTATGGATTATAGATCTTATTTACACAAGGTTTATGAAAAGTATAATCGTATTATGGTTTACTCTTTACTTATTACTCTTATATTGGTGGTAATTGCGTTGATTCCGCTTATGAAAAAGCAGGTTATCAGCTTAGTAATACTCCCTTCTTTAGTAGGGGCATTAAGTGCTACTTTAGGGTTTATGTATTTTACGCCTATAATGTTTAATATGTTTGTAACCTTAGGCTTTTTTATGCTCTTTGCCTTAGGGATAAACTATTGCATTTTTATATACTATATAAATAAAGATAATATAATCGATATCTTACAAGGTACAACTGTAGCCTGCTTAATAATAATCTCCTCTTTTGGGGCAATGATGTTATCGTATTCGGCAATGATGTTATCTTTTGGGGTGGTAGTATTTTTTGGGTTAATAGGCATGTTATTAACAGCTTTGATGTTGCGAGTTTCCTATAAAAAGGAGGAGTTTAATGATATATCTTAATGGCTTAAACTCCATAAGTCCTTTAGGTGGCAACCTTACTGAGGAGCTGGCAATTTTAAAGGCGAATAAAAGTCCTTATTTACGTAAAATTGCGGGGTTTTTACCAGAAAATGAAGAGGCTACTTTAGGGGAACTTTCATTTATTGACTCATCTTTTAGTCGTAATATCTCGTTAGCTAAAGAGTGTTTAAAGCCATTAAGTACTATTATTAAGGAAGTTAAAAAAGAGGTAGAGCCTGGCAGAATTGGGCTTTTAATTGGTTCATCTACCTCGTTAATTAGCGATGTTGAAAGGCGTGCAAAAAATTCTTATTCCCATGAGCGCGACCAGATAGCCTTTGATTGTGATTTATATGAAATTGGTAGTATAAGCTCAGTATTAAAAGAGTTATTAGCTATTAAAGGACCATGTTATACCATAGCTACTGCCTGCTCTTCGGGGGCAAGAGTGTTAATGAGTGGCGCAAGGTTAATAAAATCAGGTCTTTGTGATGCGGTAATAGTAGGGGCAGTAGATTGCTTAAGTTATATTACCGTTTCAGGTTTTTATGCCTTAGGGGCTTTATCGAAAGAGCAGACTATCCCATTTCATAAAGATCGCCATGGCATAAATATCGCGGAAGGGGCTGGGTTTTGTGTGTTAAGCACAAAAAAATATGAAGAAAAACCTTTAAAGTTACTTGGCTTTGGGGCAAGTAGCGATGGTTTTCATATATCGGCTCCAAGAGAAGATGGACTTATTGCCATGAAAGCCATAAATGCCGCCCTTGATATGGCAAATTTAAGAACTCAAGATATTGGTTATGTAAATTTACATGGTACAGGTACTAAGCTTAATGATGCTATGGAAGGCAATATTATTAGAACTATCTTTAAAGATAAAACTTTAGTATCAACTTCTAAGCATATCACAGGTCATACGCTCGCAGCTGCTGGCATGTGCGAGGCGTATATCATAAAGCTTATGCTTGAGCATAATTTACCTGCACCTTACCAGGATTATGATATTAGTGATTTTAAGGAGGAGTTTGGGGATATAAATTTAGCGTATAGGCCTCAAATGTATCCAGGTAGCAATATTATTATGTCCAATAATTTTGCATTTGGTGGTAATAATGCATCGTTAATTTTTAGTATATAGTAGGTTTTAATGAGTCAAGAAATAAAGTTAGAGGGGCAGTTACTTACTCGTCTTATGCCCCAAAAATCCCCGATGCTCTTTTGTGATAGCGCAGTTATTGCCTCATTAGATGCTACAGAAGGTTATGCCTACTATTTAGTAGGGGCAAGAGAGTGCATAGGGCTTGATGATAATAATAATTTACCTATGTTATCGTTACTTGAGGTTATGGCCCAGGCCTTTGCTGCCATAATTACGCTTGAGCATTATTGCCATGGACAAGAATTAGATCTTGGTTTATTTTTATCAGTGCGAAGTTTCATTGTGCATAAAAAATTTGCCCAAGGAGTTATCCCTAAAGGTACATTGCTGAAAACGCATGTATCGTTTCATGGAAGTTTTTCGGATAAAATTATGCAAACTGATATTGAAGTTTTTGAGGAAAAAACTAATGAGTCAGTTGCCTCAGCTAAACTTGCTATTTATGTACCCGATAAAGCTGAATTAACCGAGCTTTTTCCTAAGTAATCTTAATTTGTTACTTTCATT
>CALXYT010000048.1 GCA_944393045.1 uncultured Succinivibrionaceae bacterium
GTAAGACCTACAAAAGTAGGCTAGATTTGTTGATACTAGAAACCCCCGCATTTATGCGTGGGGAGTATGTCATTAGTATTTTTTAACCACTATTAACATTAAGATTTTTCTTAATAAGAATACTCACTTAGGAAATTTAAAAATGCAATGCCCACGATGTAAACACGAACTTGATGAAAATACCGTATTTTGTCCATACTGTGGAGCAACAATAAATGCAAATATTGTTCGCACTAACGAACCTGCTCAAGATGCAACATCACCTCAGGAACAACATACAGCAAATCCTGAGGTAATGCCCACAAATTCAACTGCCAATTATTTTGACCATCAGCTATATGAACTTTGCAAATCCGCAAAAAACTGGATGATAGCAGCTCTTGTCTTAAATATAATAGGTTCCTTTATTCCTTTTATAGGTATCGTTTCAGTAGTTATCACCTTAATGTCTATCCAAAAGGCTAAAAATGCTCTTACCAGCCTCAATATATCAATTGTCGGTGTTACTCGTTTTCAGAAGGCTTATATTGTAAATCTCCTGCTCTTAGTAGTATTTTTCATAATTATCCTACAGGACTTAAGCGAAACTGCAAATATCATCCTTATAGCTTTCTTCCTTGGTTACAGCATGGTAGTAACCATTTGGGGTTTCATTCTTTGGATAATGACCTATAATAAACTTGAATACTTAGGCTAATTGATGGCCTTAAATAAATTAAGCTCAATCAAACACAGTTTTTTCAAATTATAGCCGAAAACGAACAATATTCTTAGCCTTGCAAGCTAAGTTATAAAAAGCAAATGGACAGTTACTAAAAGGATGAATTTCTTAAAGATAATCATTTACGCCAGCAGTGCTGGCAAATGGTTATTATCTTAAAAAACTACAAGTAAGGAACATCTTTAAGTTTAAGGGGAGATCCAGACTATCATGACTATTGGAACTGCCAGAACTGCCCCCTTTGGAATTATTTTGTGTAAGAGTTCAAAAATCAGAAAAATGTGTTTAGTTTAATCGGTTTTTTTTTGGGGATTGATGTAAATATTGTGATAAAAGTCACAGATTTAATAAAAACTTGACAATGTTTGTATATATTTTATACAAAATGTAAAGAAAGGAGTAAAAAAATAAAAAAATATAGCAATTGCCGAAAACTGTGGTATAATGATTCGTTTATGTTAACGTCTTTGTTTATTTGTCTATCCTGCTGATAGGTAAATAACCAAATACTGATAGTTTATTACTTTTAATTTTTAATAGTGATAGCTTTGAATATAGATTTAAAAAGATTATGTGAATGATTTCCCTTCCGTTAAAGCTTTTTTAAAGCAGTGATTAGGGTAAGGGGGTTTTTCACATTTTGTTTTTATTTTTTTTATTTACACCTTTGCAAGATATTGATAGAACTTACCGAGGAGTAACCTACTCAATGAAAATATCAAATACTGAGAAGAAACGTATCCGTAAAGACTTCGGTCGTATGGCTCAGTTTATTGACATTCCATACTTATTATCTACCCAGGTGGATTCTTATGATCAGTTCATTAAGCCTGATCAGAATGGTGAATGTGGTTTGTCACAAACTTTGCGCAGTGTTTTCCCAATGAAGAGTCAGAATGGTCAGGCAATGCTTGACTATGAGTCATTCAGATTAGGCGAACCTGAATTTGATGTAAAGGAATGTTTAATTCGCGGTGTTACTTATTGTGCACCTTTAAGAGTTACTTTACGTTATGTTCAATACGAAAAAGACTGTAAGACCGTATTAAACGTTAAGAGCCAAGAAGTTTATATGGGTGAAATTCCGTTAATGACTGAAAATGGTACTTTCATCATTAATGGTACTGAACGCGTAGTAGTATCACAGCTCCACCGTTCACCTGGCGTATTCTTTGATTCTGATAAGGGTAAGAACTATCCTGGTCGTATCATTTTTAGTGCTCGTATTATTCCTGCACGTGGTTCATGGCTTGATTTTGAGTTCGACCATAAAGATAACCTTTTTGTACGTATTGACCGTAAGCGTAAGTTGCCAGCTACTCAGCTTCTTCGTGCGTTTGGTTACAATAATGAAGATATGCTTGACATGTTCTTTGATACTACTTTCTTTGAGATCAAGAACAAGAAGATTCTTATGGAATTGATTCCAGAAAGATTAAATGGTCAGCAGTTATCATTTGATATCGTAGTAGGTGATGAGGTAATCGTTGAAAAAGGTAAGAAGATTACCATGCGTCATATCAGAAAGCTTAAGAAAGCCGATATCAAGACCACTATCGAAGTGGAAAAAGGTGTAAAATCTTTAGCTATTGAAGTACCTGAAACCTATGTAGTAGATAAGATCCTGGCAAAGAGCTACTACGATAAGGAAGGTAATCGTATTGCGGAATGTAATACTCCAATCAGTCTTGAAACTCTTAAGAATTTATCTACTAACGGTATTAAGAAGTTTGAAGTACTTTATACCTCAGATATCGATGCAGGTGCATTTATTTCTGATACTCTTACTATCGATAGCACCAAAGATACCAGAGATGCGATCTTTAGTATTTACAGTATGATGCGCCCTGGTGATAGACTTGAAGAAGATGTGGCAAATGATTATGTAAATCGTCTCTTCTTTGATGGTACTCACTACGATTTATCAGATGTTGGTCGAATGAAGTTTGATGAACACTTCAAAGAAAACGATGCTGTTACCGAAGGCGTTATTGCTATGGTTAATAGCGACAACATCAATAAGGAAGATTCACCAGTATATGTTAAAGATGGTTTAGTGTACTGTGTATTCCCGGATTTCTTCCATGCGGTTGCACAGGCTAAGAAAGATCAGTCAGCTGAACTTATCCCTACTAAGATTCCTGTTCGCGGCTACTACAAGTTCTTTGATTTTTTAAGAACACTTGTAATTCCAACTACTGATGATGCTAAGGTTACTAACGATAAGAAGTATATTCGTGATTTAGTAATCAATGGCGAAACTAAGAAGAAAGCATTTGTAATCAAGGCTTCCGATGTAAACTTTGATATTCCTGTAGCTGATTTTGCAGGTGAAATTTCAGCATCAGGTTCTCCATCTGCTAATTACGAGTTCCCAAATCCAAGTTTAATCCTTTCATATAACGATATCGTTAAGGTAATGCGTTACCTTATTAAGATTCGTAATGGTAAGGCAACAGTTGATGATATCGACCATTTAGGTAATCGTCGTATCAGATCTGTTGGTGAACAGACTGCAAATCATTTCCGTATCGGTTTAGTACGTATTGAAAAGGCAGTTAGAGAACGCTTCAACAAGGGCGAACTTGATACCATTATGCCTGATGACTTAATCAATGCTAAGCCAATTAGTGCGGCTATTAAGGAGTTCTTCAGTTCCAGCCAGCTTTCACAGTTTATGGATCAGAACAACCCATTATCTGAAATTTCTCATAAGAGACGTATCAGTGCATTAGGTCCTGGTGGTTTAACTCGTGACAGAGCAGGCTTTGAAGTTCGAGACGTACATCCTACACATTACGGTCGTATGTGTCCTATAGAAACTCCTGAAGGTCCAAACATCGGTTTGATTAACTCTTTATCAGTATTTGCTCGCTGCAATGAATATGGCTTCCTTGAAACTCCATACAGAAGAGTAGTTGATGGCGTAGTAACTGATGATTTTGATTACTTATCAGCAGTTGAAGAAGGTGCATATGTAATTGCTCAGGCTAATGCTCCAATCGATGCCAATGGTCGCTTTATCGATGAAATTATTCCATGTCGTTTACAGGGGGAATCTACCTTTAGAAGAGCATCTGAAATTAAGTTCATGGACGTTTCTCCACAGCAGATTATTTCAGTATCAGCATCACTTATTCCATTCCTAGAACACGATGACGCCAACCGTGCGCTCATGGGTTGTAACATGCAGCGACAAGCAGTGCCAACAGTTATCAGTGAAAAGCCTTTTGTAGGTACTGGTATGGAAAGAGCAGTAGCTGTAGACTCAGGTGTTACTACAATTGCTCGTCATGGTGGTGAAGTCATTTATGTAGACGGTTCACGTATCGTTATTAAGGTAAACCTTGAAGAAGTTGAAGCAGGGGAACCGGGTATCGATATTTATAATCTTTCAAAATACACTCGTTCTAACCAGAACACCTGCTTAAATAAGAGACCATGCGTTTCATTAAATGAAATTGTGAAAGCAGGTGATGTAATCGCTGATGGTTCATCTACCGATATGGGTGAACTTGCATTAGGTCAGAATTTACGTGTAGCATTCATGCCATGGAATGGTTATAACTTCGAAGATTCTATCTTAGTATCCGAAAGAGTAGCAAACGAAGATCGTTTAACTACTATTCACATTCAGGAATACTCATGTATTGCTCGTGATACTAAGCTTGGCCCTGAAGAAATTACCGCTGATATTCCAAACGTAGGTGAAGCTGCATTATCCAAGCTTGATAAGGCAGGTATCGTTTATGTAGGTGCTGAGGTTAAGGGTGGCGATATCCTTGTTGGTCGTGTTACACCAAAGGGTGAAACTCAGTTAACTCCAGAAGAAAAACTCTTAAGAGCAATCTTTGGTGAAAAAGCTTCTGAAGTTAAGGACTCATCATTACGTGTTCCAGCTGGCACTCAGGCAACTGTTGTAGACGTTCAAATATTTACCCGTGATGGTATGGAAAAAGATGAACGTGCTAAGAAGATTGAAGAAGAGCAGATTCTTAAGGCTAAGAAAGACTTAAATGAAGAACTTTCATTCTTAAATGCTGGTCTTTATCGCAATGCTCGTCACCTTCTTTCACTTAACGGTATTGCTAATGTTGATGAGATTGCTGATGCTGATCTTTTCAGTCAGCAGCTTAATAATGAAGATGCGCAACGTAAACTTGAAGAGTTACAGAACAAGCTCGTTGAACTTAAGCGTGAATACGATGAAAAGCTCGAATACCGTAAATCCAAGATTTGTAAGGGCGATGATTTAAGTCCTGGCGTTCTTAAGATTGTTAAGGTTTACTTAGCTGTTAAGCGTCACATTCAGCCTGGTGATAAGATGGCTGGTCGTCACGGTAACAAGGGGGTAATTTCTAAGATTTGCCCAGTTGAGGATATGCCATACGATGAAGACGGCAAGCCAGTAGATATCGTATTAAATCCGCTAGGTGTGCCTTCACGTATGAACATCGGTCAGGTACTTGAAGTTCATCTTGGTCTTGCTGCCAAGGGTATCGGTAATAAGATCGATGCTATGATTAGAGAACAGCGTGACCTTGCAGAGCAGCGTGAGTTCCTTCAGAAGGTATACGACCTTGGCTCATGTGCGCAAAAGGTAAATATTGCAGAACTTACAGATGATGAGGTTAGAACCTTAGCTGAAAATCTTCGTAATGGTTTACCGGTAGCAACTCCTGTATTTGATGGTGCTGAAGAAAGCTCTATTAAGGAAATGTTACGTCTTGCAGATTTACCAGAATCAGGTCAAATAACTTTATATGATGGTCGTACCGGTTTACCATTTGAAAGAAAGGTAACAGTGGGCTACATGTACATGCTTAAGCTTAACCACTTAGTAGACGATAAGATGCACGCACGTTCTACCGGTTCTTACTCCTTAGTAACTCAGCAGCCACTTGGTGGTAAGGCTCAGTTCGGTGGTCAGCGTTTCGGTGAAATGGAAGTGTGGGCACTTGAAGCTTATGGTGCGGCATATACTTTACGTGAAATGTTAACTGTTAAGTCAGATGACGTAAACGGTCGTACTAGAATGTACAAGAATATTGTTGATGGTGACTACAGTATGGATGCAGGCATGCCGGAATCATTCAATGTATTATTGAAGGAAATCCGTTCACTTGCAATCGATATTGACTTAGAACGTAAGAACTAAGGGTAGTAGGCATTTTATTACAGGGTCCATATGGACCCTATAAAGGAGTTTTTTGTGAGCGAGAACGAAAATCAAAACAGTTTTGCTGGAATGTTCAATAACCTTGGTGGAATGAACATGATGGATTCTTCTGCCAGCCTTAACCAGAAATTTTCGGATTTTTCAAGAAATGCAAACAATAAGAAGCAAGATGAAAACACTGATTTTGATGCAATTAAAATTAGTTTAGCTTCCCCTGAAAAGATCCGTTCTTGGTCTTATGGTGAGGTTAAGAAGCCTGAAACTATCAACTATCGTACATTCAAGCCAGAACGTGATGGTTTATTCTGTGCAAAAATCTTTGGTCCTACCAAAGATTACGAATGTCTTTGTGGTAAGTACAAGCGCTTAAAGCATCGTGGTACTATTTGTGATAAGTGCGGTGTTGAAGTAACACAGGCTAAAGTTCGTCGTGAACGTATGGGGCATATCGAACTTGCGGCACCAGTTGCCCATATCTGGTTCTTAAAATCATTACCATCTCGCATTGGTTTAATTCTTGATATGAAGTTACGTGATATTGAAAGCGTGCTTTATTTCGAGAAGTATGTGGTTACCGAGCCAGGTAACTCAACATTATCAGCAGGTCAAGTATTAACAGAAGATGAATACTATGAGCAAATGCTTGAAAATGGTGATGAATTTGAAGCAAAGATGGGTGCAGAGGCATTACTTGAACTTTTACGTAATGTAGACCTTGAAGGTGAAGTAGAGCGTATTCGTGAGGATATTGCCGCTACTACATCTGAAAGTAATCGTAAGAATTTAACCCGTCGCTTGAAGTTAATGGAAGATTTTATCAGTTCAGGTAATAAGCCTGAATGGATGATCTTAACTGTACTTCCAGTATTACCACCAGAATTACGTCCATTGGTTCCATTAGACGGTGGTCGTTTTGCGACATCAGATTTAAATGAACTTTATCGCCGTGTTATTAACCGTAATAACCGTTTAAAGAGATTACTTGAACTTATCTCTCCAGACATTATCGTTCGTAATGAAAAGAGAATGTTACAAGAATCTGTTGATGCGTTAATGGATAATGGTCGCCGTGGTAGAGCGGTAACTGGTTCTAATAAGCGTCCGTTAAAGTCATTGGCAGATATGATTAAAGGTAAGGCTGGTCGTTTCCGTCAGAACCTGCTTGGTAAGCGTGTTGACTACTCAGGTCGTTCTGTAATTACCGTAGGACCATTCTTACGTATGCATCAGTGCGGTCTTCCAAAGAAGATGGCTCTTGAACTGTATAAGCCGTTTATTTATGGTCGCCTTGAGGTTAAGGGGTTAGCTACTACCATTAAAGCTGCAAAGCGCATGGTAGAACGTGAAGATCCGGCAGTATGGGATGTTCTTGATGAAGTAGTACGTGAACACCCGGTAATGCTTAACCGTGCACCGACATTACATAGATTAGGTATTCAGGCTTTCGAACCTGTGCTTATCGAAGGTAAGGCTATCAGATTACACCCGTTAGTATGTACAGGCTTTAACGCCGACTTCGATGGTGACCAGATGGCTGTTCACTTACCATTAACTCTTGAAGCGCAGCTTGAAGCAAGAGCGTTAATGCTTTCAACTAATAACTTACTTTCACCAGCTTCAGGTGAACCTATCGTGGTTCCATCTCAGGACGTGGTATTAGGTCTATATTATATGACTCGTATGAAGGTAGGTGCTAAGGGTGAAGGTATGATCTTAGCTGATGCGCAGGAAGCTGAAAGATTATATCGTTCAGGCATTGCTGATCTGCATGCTCGTGTTAAGTGCCGTATTACTGAATACGAAAAAGTTGGTGAAGATGAATTTGTACCAAAGGTTACTTTACGTAACACAACAGTTGGTCGTGCAATTTTGTCAATCTTAATTTTGCCAAAGGGCTTAAGTTACGATTTAATTGATCCTCCGGTAGAATTAAATGAACAGCAACGAGCAGATTTAGCAGAACATCCGGAAACCTGGTTTAAGTATGTATCTAATGAACCATTAGGTAAGAAGAAGATTGCTAAGCTCTTAAACGAATGTTATAGAACATTAGGCTTAAAGGATACTGTAATATTTGCAGATAAGATCATGTACACCGGTTTCCGTTTTGCGGCTCTGTCAGGTGCTTCAATTTGTACTGATGATATCTTAGTACCTCCTTCAAAGCAGAGCATTATTGCTTCAGCTGAAGCTCAGGTGCTAGATATTCAGAAGCAGTACGAAGAAGGTCAGATTACAGCAGGCGAACGTTACAACAAGGTAATCGATATTTGGGATGGTACTTCAAAGCGCCTTTCTAAAGAAATGATGGAAAACCTTAAGACCGAAAAAGCTACCAACATTCTTGGTGAAGAAGAAGTTATGTCATCATTTAACAGCATTTATATGATGGCTGACTCAGGTGCTCGTGGTTCTGAAGCTCAGATTCGTCAGTTAGCCGGTATGCGTGGTCTTATGGCTAAGCCTGATGGCTCAATCATCGAAACTCCAATTGTGGCAAACTTCCGTGAAGGTCTAAACGTATTACAGTACTTTATTTCATCTCACGGTGCTCGTAAGGGTCTTGCTGATACTGCGCTTAAGACTGCAAATTCAGGTTACTTAACTCGTCGTCTTGTAGACGTGGCACAAGACTTGGTAATTACTGAAGATGATTGTGGTACTATTGATGGTCTTTGGATTAAGTCTTTATACTCAGGTGGTAACTTGGTTGAAAGCTTAAGAGACCGTGCATTAGGTCGTGTATTAGCTGAAGATGTTATCAAGCCAGGCACAAAGGATGAAGTTTTAATACCATATAACACCATGATCGATGAAGCTCTATGTGATCTTCTTGAAGCTAACGGTATTGATAGTGTTAAGGTTCGTTCTGCAATTACCTGTAATACTAAGTTTGGTATTTGTGCCAAGTGTTATGGTCGTGATTTAGCACGTGGTCACCTGGTTAATAAGGGTGAAGCTGTTGGTGTTATGGCTGCTCAGTCAATAGGTGAACCTGGTACTCAGCTTACCATGCGTACCTTCCATATCGGTGGTGCTGCATCAAGTGCTGCAGCTGATAATACTATCGCTGTTAAGCGTGCAGGTAAGGTTAAGATCGACGCTCGTACTGTAACAAATTCTGACGGTAATTTAGTTGTAGTTTCACGTAATGGTCGTTTAAATGTTGATGATGCTAAGTTTGAGTCACATAAGCTTCCATACGGTTCTATTTTAACTGTTAAGGATGGTGAAAAGGTTGTAACTAACCAGACAGTTGCAACCTGGGATGCTCACGCTCACCCAACAATTTCTGAATACCACGGTTTTGTGAAGTTCAAAGACATGGTTGATGGCTTAACCATGGAAAAGAAGGAAGATGAAGGTACAGGTAATTCTTACTTTGAGGTTAAGGAAGCAGCTAACCGTATGACTGCTCCATTAAACCCAGGTCGTCCTCAGGAACTTCCACCACAGCCTACAATTTCAGAAGAGGATAAGCAGGATCCTGAAAGATTGGCACTTTACGAAAGAAAGCTTAAGGAATACGAAAAGCTTAAGCGTGAAATTGCTGAGCAGCAGAACAAGTATACTCAGTACCAGCGCCGTAGTGCTCGTTATAAGGAAGTGTTGGACATGCGTCCTACAATTATCCTTGTTGATGAAAATGGTGAACAGGTTGTTGATGCTCAGGGTAAGCCTGTAAGCTACAACTTACATCCGAAGTCAATTGTGCGTTTAGTAGAAGATCAGGAAGTTTCAGTTGGTGATGTATTAGCAACTATTCCTCAGAAAGCATCTGGTACTAAGGATATTACCGGTGGTCTTCCACGTGTGGCTGACCTTTTTGAGGCTCGTTCACCAAAAGAACCTGCTATCTTAGCGGAAGATACCGGTGTTATCAGTTTTGGTAAAGAAACTCGCTCTAAGAAGAAGATTTCGATTACTAATGCCAAGGGCGGTGTAACTGAAATTTCAATTCCTGCCAGCCGTGATATTAATATTATGGACGGCGATGAAGTTACTATCGGCGAACAGATCGTTGAAGGTCCGGAGTCACCACATGATATTCTTCGTCTACGTGGTATTTCCGAAGTTGCTAACTACATTGTTTACGAAGTACAGCAGGTATACCGTTTACAGGGTGTAAAGATTAACGATAAGCATATCGAAATGATTGCTCGTCAGATGCTCCGTAAGTGTGAAATTCTTGATTCCGGTGATTCTCGTGAGTTTATCCCGGGTGAACAGGCTGAAGTAGCCAGAGTTAAGCTTGCTAATGAAGCACTAATGGCTGAAGGTAAGATGCCTATTAAGTATCGTCATATCCTTATGGGTATTACTAAAGCATCTCTTAATACTGAAAGCTTTATTTCAGCTGCTTCATTCCAGGAAACTACTCGAGTTCTTACTGAGGCTGCCGTTGCTGGTAAGGTTGATGAATTACGTGGTCTAAAAGAAAACGTAATTGTTGGTCGTTTAATTCCGGCAGGTACTGGTTACAGTGCTCATATGAAGCGTAAGCAAGATCAGCTTAAGGCTAAGGAAGCTCTGCAGTCTAAGTTTGATAAGGCAAGTTCCGAAGAATTGGTTGCTAAACAAATTGCTGATGCGTTAAATAACGTAGCTTCAATGGAAAACCCTCTATAAGTATTAAGAAGTAAACTTCAAATATTACTTTAAGAGTAGAAAAATTTAAGGCCAGAGTTAGACTCTGGTCTTTTTTTGTGTGGGGAAAAAGGAATAGGTACTAAGAGCAAGGTTAAGTGTTTCTTAGAGAGGTTCCGCAAGCAGAAGGTATTCGTACTGGACAAGGTTGCGTAATGAGAGATTCTAATCTTCATCAGATTTTAACTAAGATTACCTGTGGTCAATTTGAAGTAAATAGGAGCTTAATCCTTAGCATTAAGTATATGGCAGGAATCTTAGGTATATGACAGAATACTTATAATAATTGGAAGAAGAGCTTGCAAGACAAGAGAAAAGGCTCATCACATCCTAACAATGCAAATACTCAGATGAAGAGCGACAGCAGGCGTTAGAGGCACTGTTGCTAAATTTTGATATGTCACAATCAGAGTTGCAGTCTGAATACCTTGGTGAGCATGGAGTTTACTTAGGCTCTGTAAAATGGCTGTACAGATTTCTTGAAGAGATTAAGTGCAACAACAAAAGAGGAACTGATAAGAGCTCAATAGGGATGATTCAGTAGAGCGTAGAACGCTTGTAGCAACAGCACCTAAACAGGTATTGGTATAAGATATTACCTATCTGTATAAGACCAATCCTCAGGGAGAATACTATTATCTTTATGCTGTCATGGAGTTGTATAGTAGGAAGATGAGCCACTGGGAGCTTCATGATATACAGTCTGCACAAATAGCTGCTAAATTCATTGAGAAAGCTGTTGAAAAGGTAGGCTTTATAAAGGGTGATAACTCCTATTTGCGTGTCTCCAAAATATGCAAGTTGAAAAGGTAGGCTTTATAAATGGTGATAACTCTATTATAAGAGCTGACGGACGCAATACGGATATCTATGGCAGGGTACTCGAGTTGCACAGTGATAATGGTGCTCCTATGAGAGGTTCAACCATGGTTGCCAAGTGTCTGGAACTAGGTATCTCATGTACCTATAACAGACCAAGACACAGCAATGATAATGCTCATATGGAAGCTAGCTTCAGATTACTAAAACATGGCCATGAGGTTGTTATTCCACAAAGCTTTGATACCTTATCTGATGCTAGAGCCTGGGTTGATAAATACTATAACTGGTATAACAATATTCACCGTCACAGTGGCATTTGCTATATCACTCCATCAGAGTGCTTTGATGGAAAAGGTGATGAAATAATGAGCAGAAGGAACAAGAACATTGAGAAGTTCTTTGAGAATCATAAAAAGCAGAAGGCTTTGGTTGAAGCAACAGGCAAATTCAAACGATGGCAAATGCCTAAGAATACTGTGGTAATGCCATTTTACAGCAAACGCTCTAAGATTAAGAACAAGATCATAGTTGCTAAAATGGACAGCAGTGAATTCGCAATGGTTGGTAAGGAACAGATGTTAAAGGCAGGGTAAAGAAAAAGTTTTCCTTTTCTCCCTCGACATCCTCATTTTCTTAAAAAAAGAAAATGTGAATTTATTCATAAATATGAAGGTGATGTCACAAACTAACTGTACAATAATCGCGTGGGATTAGTAATAAAACTGCAGATTTTTCTGTTGTTAATAATGTTTGGTTAAACCCAGACAAAGATGAATGTTTAATGTTTAACTAAATAAAAAAACGGAAAAGTATCTTTACAGGTTCCGTTTATGTGAGTTTTATAATTCGCTTGCTCATAACCTAAATTTTGATAAAAATTTGCTAAAGATTTAATTATTTATGCTAGACTGATAGATGCTATGCTTGGTTATATTTATAAAAAATAAAGCCAATTTTTTTAGGAGTGCAGCATGTCTGAATTAAAAAAGGTGACTGTTGGTATTGAGAATTTTCAAGAACTCATTAAACAAAACAAATACTATGTAGATAAAACCTCCTTTATAAAAACTATTTCAGATGAAAATGTAGCTTTATTTACTCGTCCAAGACGTTTTGGTAAAACGTTAACTATGAGTATGCTTAAATACTTCTTTGAAATGAATTATGATAATCCTGGTGATATAAGTGCAACAGTTGAATTATTTAAAGATTTAGACATCTCTAAAGATACAGAATTTTGTAAGCAACATATGGGGCAATACCCAGTAATATTTCTAACGCTAAAAGAAGTCAAAGGTGATAGTTTTAGGATTGCTATATCAAAGTTTGCAAAACTTATATATAAAGAATGGGTACGTTTTTATAATTTTATAAATAAGAATTCAGATATTAATGAAGAATTAAAAATTCAAATAGGTGATTGCAAAAAAGCTTGCTATAACATCTCACAAAAAAAGTTTACAGATTCACCAGAAGAAGATAGTTCAAACATTACAGATAGCTTAATGTTATTAGCGCAAACTTTAAGCATCATTTTTAAGAAAAAAGCTATTGTAATAATTGATGAATATGATGTGCCGTTAGAGAAATCACGTGGTAAATATTATAAATCAATGGTTGGTTTTATCCGAGATTTATTTAGCACTACTTTTAAAACAAATGATTTTCTTGAAAAAGGTTTTTTAACAGGATGCTTAAGAGTATCCCGTGAAAGTATTTTTACTGG
>CALXYT010000049.1 GCA_944393045.1 uncultured Succinivibrionaceae bacterium
TAGGTTAAATTATATCTCAGGAGTTTTTACGACATTTTTAACCATATCTAATTTACAGAGTTTTCTTCACACGCCCCTTTTTTCACGTTTTTTGCCTTAAGAAATTAACCTTTTTTACATTTTCAGCTAAGCCCATCTTTTATAAGTATATTTACTATAAATAATTAATTTTTATAGTTTAATCGTAGTATAGATTTTATGATAAATCTTGTAGGATATACTTTCTTTTTGCTTATAGACACAACTAGTGATGCACTAGTTGTGTCATACTTATTTTTTCTATTCTACTTTATGTTTTTTATAAATCTTTTTACCTACCTTAGGACAAACATCTCTTTATTATGATAAATACTTGTAATTTTACTCATTAAGTATAAAATATTTTAAGCTTCACACTTTTTTGGGAATAGAGCTTAATATGGCATTAGTAAGGTTACTAAAGCTTAAGAAATCACATACTTCTTTATACTTTTACCCTTTTTTTAGCATGGTATATTGTTATATTAAGAATAAGTAAGCTCTTATCTCTTATTATGTTGGGGATTAGATAAGTTTTACCTTGCGTAACTATCGTTATTTGGTACTTTTACTCTACTCCCTTAAAGACATTCTATTCTATCTAAGGTAAATTATGCTACCACAAAAAATTTATATTATAGGTTCTGGTTGCTTTGGCTCTACCCTAGCTCATTTAATCGCCTCAAAACTTAACAGACAAGTTACTGTAATTGATAAAAGATCTCATATTGGCGGAAATTGCTATAGTTATGATGATGCTGATACTGGTATTAACTGCCATATGTATGGCTCACATATCTTTCATACCTCTATAAAAGAAGTATATGACTTTATCTCACAGTTTGTTACCTTAAATCATTACCGTCATTTTGTGATGACAAGATCTAATGGCACTGTCTACTCTATGCCTATTAACCTTAGAACAGTTAACAAGTTCTTTAATAAGGATATGACTCCAAGTGAATGTAAGGCATTCTTAGAAGAAAAGATTGCGCAAAGTCATATTGATAATCCTGCTAACCTTGAAGAGCAGGCAATCTCTTTAATTGGTAAGGATTTATATAAGGCCTTTATCAGAGGGTACACCAAAAAGCAGTGGCAAAGAGATCCAAAGGAGTTACCTTCTTTTATAATAAAAAGATTACCATTTAGAACCACCTATAACTGCGATTACTTCAATGATACCTACCAAGGTATCCCTGTTGGTGGCTATACTAAACTCTTTGAAGGATTATTAAACCATCCGAATATTGACCTTAAGCTTAATACCAATTACCAGGATATTAAAGATACCATTAAGGAAGATGACATTGTTATCTACACAGGCCCAATCGATGAGTACTTTGATTTCTGTTTTGGGAAACTTGAATGGCGTAGTTTAGATTTTAAGTGGGAAGTACTAAATGAACAGGACCACCAAGGGTGCGCTTGCATGAATGAGGCAGATGAAGATGTACCATATACCAGAACTCATGAGTTTAAGCACTATCATCCAGAACGCAAAGAAGTATTAGAATCTAATAAGACCATTATCTGCCGTGAATACTCTAAAGAATATAAAGACGGTGATACTCCTTATTACCCTGTAAATAATGATCGCAATCAAGAGTTATTAGCAAAATACCAGGAAAAAGCCAAGAACTTAAAGAATGTTTTCTTTGGTGGGAGACTTGGTACTTATCAGTACTTTGATATGGATAAGTCTATTTTACAGGCTTTAAGATTTTTTGATGAACATAAGGAAAGTTTTAATTAGTGCTGAAAGAGCATATAAGTTTGCAGGTTCTGATAGTTTTAATATTTTTGGTAACTGTATTAGACCGCAAATTTGTAAATCTTTAGTACGTTTGTGCTTTTATTTAGCGCTAATAATTAAGATTTCGATACTTTTTTAGGCATATTGGTTCTTGGCAGTTTTTATTGTTAAGAACCAATTTTTTGTGAGTATTTAAGTTTTTGCTATGTGCTTATATGAAAAAAAGACAGAGCCCCCAGAAAAAATTTAAGTTTTTTGGGTGGTTTGAAGATAAAACTCGAGAAAAACTTCCCGAATAACCTTCACTCCCTCATACCCTCCCCAAAAACCTCCTTCCACCCAGATATCTCCAGAAAATTTCCCCTAACCTCCTAAAAAAACATTAAAAAACAAGGTAAGTGGTTCTTACCTTGCTTTATTATGTTTATTTCTTTGGTTATTTTTGATTTCTTGTTTGTCTGGTTATTTTCCTTTTTGTTTTGGCTAGAGTTTGCTAAATAACTTCTCTAAAGTGCCTTTTGGATCCTTAAGGTATTCTGAGCACCAAACACGAATTACTTGCCAGCCACGGTTAGTAAGTTCCGTAACTGCGGCAATGTTGGCATCATAGCCATTAGTAGCCCCCTTAACGTAGTTTACCCCATCAAAGAATATAGCTGTGGTATAACGATCCGGATTATCAGGATTCTTAATGGCAATATCAATCTTAAATGGTGATAGACCATAGTTTCTACTGAATGTATAACCTTTCTTGGTTAATTCATTGGCAATCTTATTTACCACATAATCTTTTCTGTTAGCAAGTTCTTTAGTATAACCTAAAGCTCTTACACCATATTTTGCGTAATTTAAGAAGTTACTTAAAGCCATTACACCTTCGTTCTTATCATCAAAGATTCTCATATCCTCAGGTTTTAATCCTGAGAATACATACATCTCATCTCTTGCACGTGAAAGCGCGGTATTTAAGTAATTCTTCCCCCTTTCGCTACTAATTAGACCATAGTTCATAGAGTAGTTAGTTTCGGTAAGTTTCGCAAAACCAAAGGAGAGTAATAAGACATCTCGTACATCACCACCGATATCCTCAATTGATTTAACGATAAAAGGCTCTCTTAAACTATTTAGTGCCTTGATACATTCCTCATCTTGATAGATAGTTTCCTTTAAGGTTTGAGTAATTAAGTCTTTTTGTTTAGTAGAGAATGCAACTATACCAATAGACTTTCCATCACTCTTTCTTAAGTAATCCTGCATAAAGCTTGCGATTGCCAGAGCCTCATGATGATTTACATTAAGCTCCTTGCCATATTCCTCAGTCGTTTCAATTAGCTCAATCTTAGATACTGAGTTAGTACTTGAGAAAGAAGCAAGTTTACTTTGATAGAAATATCTGTTGCTAAAGGCAAATAAGGTCTCTGAAGCAGAACGGTAATGTCTTAATAAAGTACATTGTGGCAAACCTAACTCATATGCCAGGTCTAAAATACTTCTTACCCTATTCCTGCCATAAACCTCACCGCAGTCTGCTGTGAGTTTTTTGGCAGGAGGCAATGTTTGCTCATCACCATTGATAATAGCCTTTCTGCCACGAGCTAAAATGGATGCCACCTCGTAATCAGCAGTCTGTCCGCTTTCCTCAAAAATCACTGTATCAAACATAGAGTTTTGTACTGAAAGTAACTGAAGAGCCTGTTCTTTATTTACCACAATTACCGGAAAGAATAACTTTAAAGCTCCAGTATGCTCACTCATAAGTTTTTCCAGTGGGATATCGGTATCAAGTTCCTGATGTAA
Source organism: uncultured Succinivibrionaceae bacterium (assembly GCA_944393045.1). GTDB lineage: Bacteria > Pseudomonadota > Gammaproteobacteria > Enterobacterales > Succinivibrionaceae > HGM20899. The sequence goes on from CALXYT010000049.1 coordinate 3,572, forward strand.
TGTCTGGCAAAGTCTGTTACGAACATTGCTATGGCGGTTATAATTTAAGTTTGCCATAAGCTCTTCTTTAGAGAGAGTTAAAAACTCGCTCATAAGATTGCCAAATTCCTCTATTCTAGAGGTGAAGATATCAGCATCTCCTTCTTTAAGAATACGGTAATTATTTAAGTAATAATTTAATGCTGATTGGTAAACACTTAAATAAAGGACTTCTTCCGCATTCTCCTCGGTAATGTGACCTTTTTTGATATTTTTCACAAAATCATTAAAATGAAATTCTCTCAGATTATTTAAGATGCTGCTTAATACTAAGTAATCTCGTAAAAGATAATTATGATCCTGCCAGTTCTTTACCTCACTGTAAAAAGCAAGAGCCTCATGAGGAATTTCTTCTTTATCAAACTTTAAGATCTTATAAAGCTCATCATAAGTTGCCCCAAAAGATTTTAAGACTGGAGCATATGAGTTTTTAAGATCAATTAACTTATCGCTATAAGCTATACCTTCTTCATTTAAACGACATGCAAAAGTTTTTATAAAACTTAAGACATCCATATTGTCTAAGTCTTTAATATAGCGATTATCCTGAATAAGCTTCTCAAGGTTCTTGAAGTATGCGTTTTTATCAGCTTTTGAGAACTTAACCTTTTGCTCTTTTACTTTAGTGTTATTGTCAGTATTATTGTTAAAGCTGTGGTTATTATCACCATTATTTATTGAGGTGATGTTAAAAGCTGAAGAAGAGAATGCTGTTGCAGTGCTTTGAGCTGCTGCATTTGCGTTTTGGGAATCTCTCCCATCCTCTTCTTGCGCTTTAAACTCCTCAAGCATTTCAAGTGGTAAATTTAAAAGTTTATAGATAGCCTCTAAGAACTTCTTATGATCCTTTAATACATCTTTTGCATGATTTGGGTTATCAAGTAGTGTTCTAAAGAATTTTGGAGCTTTTTGGTGAAGGCATGCGCCGATATCAAGCATTTCCCCATACTTCTCTTTAAACTTCTGGGCAAGGGCTAAGTATTTCTTAAAGTTTTGTTCATTGATGTCTTCTCTAATATCAAGAATCTTGTCAAATAACTTTAAGGTTCTGCTATGACCGATAGCTTTAAAGAGGAAAAAGCGTTTTTCATCGGCATTCCATTTCTTTTCAATCTGATCTAAATCCAGGTCATATAAATCCGGAGCATTAGGCCCGAGCTTTTCAGAGATAAAGCTTATAGAGGTACTGGTTACAATTAAATCCTCAATACTATTAACTGAAATACCGGTTATTAAGCACTCTAAAAGACCAGGATCCAATAGACGTAAATAGTGAATATCCTCAATAAAGGTATTTACTCTCTTTAAAGTATCAATGTTTAATAAAGCATCTGGTTTTAAAGATAATAACTGGGCAGCTTCTTTTTGAGATTGAGTAAGACTCTCACAAAGCGCTTTAAATTCAGGATTTGCGTAATTAAAGCCACCATCAAGTAAAGACTCATCAACAGCTGAGGTTTCAATTAAGCGTAACGGATGATGCACTAAATCTATATTATCATCTTTAAGTTTTTTAAATAAGCGCTTAACCAAGTATTTACCATTATCAACGGTAGCCTGCGTTACATCGATTAGATCTTCAATCCCAAGTGAAAACTCATGCGCAAAGATACTGGCAGCTAAAGGATTAGTTTTTAGCTCCTCATGTTTTTGTAAAATACCATTTATTGCCTCGTAAAAGGAAATACCTATTTCATTATCTGAGTGCATAAGAACGGCATAGCGTTCAAAGAAATCGGCAAGCTTATTTAACGCTTTACGAAGTTCTGCATTTCTTACCGCAATTTCTGAATGCGCTACATCATTAAAAAATGGCGAAACGTCCTCTTCTTCCTCAATCTTTGGTGGATATTTCTCAAGATCTTCTGCAAAGATTTTAGCAACTCTTTCCTTTATCATTGCCTTAATCTTCTCAAAAGAATACTCATCATAGATACTTAACACAAAATCAGCCAGACCATGATTCTTAAGCGCATTGGTAATCTTGCTTAATGAGGCTTTTTTCTCAGAAACGTAGAGCACTGTACGTTTTTGGTTTAAGTAATTACCAATGATATTTAATAATGCCTCAGTCTTACCACTTCCTGGAGGAGATTTTAAGATAAAGCTATTATCACCTAAACCAAAGCGCACGCTATCAATCTCATAGGCATCGGCTTTTTCCAGTAAAATCACCTTATATGGAATAAAGTCCTTACAAGTCTTACCATAAAGTGGAATATCATTTAATTCCTTATGAATTAACTGTGGTGTTGCGGCATAATCGGCATATTCTATCGCCTGGATAATGTTTTTTACTACTTCTGATGCTGAATAGTTTGCAGAGGCAACCTCTGCAATAAATCTTGCAGCATCTTTATCAAGACCTACCAGCTCCTCTAAGATATCCTTAATATTGCGAGGAGTTAAAAACTCATCGCCTAATAACTTATGCACATCATCTCTTAGTGCGGCAAATAGTTTTAAGTTTGCTTTATTTAAGGTTGCTCTAAAGAATAATCTTGGACCTACTAAAGTGTTCAAGCAGTCAGGCACTTCCACCAGCATAATTTCTTTATTATGCGTTGAGAAACTATCAGCCTTTTCCTCCCTAGGTGTTGAGGCGTTTTGCGCCTCAATCCCTAGAATTACCTTATTATACGCACGGTAATTTTTTAAGATAAAGGTGGTTGGATCTTCAGTTTTTACCGATTGCTGCAATAGCTTTATCCACCACTTTGGATCATCATCTTTATGCTTATCTTTATTTGCTAAGTATAAATCAATTATTTCTTTCATACGGACAAGAAATGATGATTGCCCTTTTAAGTTTAGTATTTGCTTATAGCCTGTATCAGTAGCTAAGTTCTTTACTAAGTAGTTTAAGCATAATCTATTTGGATCAAACACAAACTCCTGGTAAATCTTAAATCTTTGGGTCTCAAAATTACTAATAAGCGCTTTATTCTCATAAGAGCTGCCAAGACTTATAAAGGCATTTGCGACTAAGTTCTGGTATTTTATAAATAGCTCTTTAGTAGTTAATTTACCATCTTTACCAAAGTAAACATCAGCTTTACCATAAAGATAAGATGCTACTTTTAAGAAAAACTCACTCCACTCTTCATTATCAGGTGTATGAGCTAATAACATTACTATAAGGCTATAATTTGGGATAAAAGTAATGCCTCTTTTCTTTAAGAATAAAGTTGTTATGTTATTGGTATCTTCCTTTAAATTTGCCTCAATATCTAAAAAGGCTAAAGGAGCCTTATAGGTATCTGAAGCAATAGGATTATACTTAAAACTTACCATACCTATTGCTAAGGTTAGAGAAGAAACAGCACTTTCAAGTTCTGTCTGCGCATTTTCAGAGAGAATTTCTCTGATAGAGCTTAAAGCATTATCATTTGCACTTAAGTCTATGCTTCCCTCTTTATTATCTAATAACGCAAAAATATCGTTATAGCTTATAAGAGGAGCTAAGTATTTATTGCTACTCATTGTGGGGGATGTGGTGAAGCTTACTGTGCCAGCCTTGGTGTTACTGCCGTCAAACAGGCTGTCAGTAAATGATAAATAGAGTTTTTTAAATGAGGAATCTAAGTTTAAGGCACGGTTATTAGGTGTTAAGTCTAATAACTCTTTACCCCATAACTTAATATTTATTGGGTTGATATCCTCGTATTTTTTAGTGTCCTCATCCTCTCCTTCATTTGTGCCGGCTGCTACCACATCGCCACCGCCAAGGTTACTTTGCTTGGCTTTTTTAGTTCTTTCATCTGCTTGTTCTTGCGCTTCTGTTTTTAGGTTACTGATTCTTTTAGTGATTAAATCGCAATCTTCACCATTAATCTCAAAATTAAGATTTAATAACTCCTGCATGGTAGAGATATTTGGTAAGAAGAATGGATCAGTGCTGACTACATTTTTATCGAGAGTATCATCTTGCGCATAGATTAAGAATACCTCATCATTTTCGATAATAGCCTCTTCATCTTTAACCTCAACATGCGCATAAGTACCAACATTATTTAAGCTCATAAAACGCAATAATAATTTATTACTTATTGCGCCAACAACAGATTTATCTATAACAGTATTGCTGGTATTGGCAGTATACTTTACAGTTGTTTGATTTATGATAACGCCTTTTTTAGTAAGCTCTGCTTTAGCAGGTGTTTTGATTAGGTTTATATCTTCATAATCATTTTTAAGTTTATTTTTTATAATAATTGAAGGTAATGATAACAGGCGAGATTTTGAGGCTGCAATATCAATATAAATAATAAAACCTGCCTCGATATCATTTATTAAAGCTAAAGATTTATCATGGTAAAGGTATGGCGTTTTTGCTAAAAGTTCTTTAGCCAAAGTTATGTTAGCTAAAGATAGTGTTACAGGATTGGAGGTTAAAAGATTTTCAAGCTCGGTTGTATCAATAAATAAGGAATTAGTGCTTGAGGTTTTGTTGCTATCATTGTTATCTTCCACAAAATCTTTCGGGGTAATGATAATTAACTCATCTTTATTTACTAAATCCTCAAGAAATTTAATATCGTCAACTAAGATATCCTGCGCTGTTTTATCTTTAAGCCAAATACTTGCATATACCCCTTTAGAAGTTAAGATAATACCGCTATGAATACCAATACCCTCAAGTAGCGAGTTAAATAAGATAGTAAGCTCAAGAAGGTTGGCAGATTTTGATGAAATAACCTCAGAAGGTTGTCTGATAATTAAAGTATTATCTAATGGATCCTTTGGAAGAGGCTCAAGAGTAAAGTTTAAACTCTTTAGATATTCAATTATTGACTGAACTTCTAACAGTAGATATTTATAGTTTAAGGATAAATAAGCTAAGAAACCATAACGGCGTTTATGGTCTTTAAGATTCTTAATAATCTCCATATCAAAGGAAATATCTTTGGTTAACAAGTTGGTTTTGGCGATATTTTCAACATTCTTGGCTTTTATCTTAGCTCTAATTGCTTCAAGGCTGGAATTTTCTGCAGAAATTGCATCTGGTAGTTCTTCTTTAGTAGCTACTTGTGAATTTGAGGTGTTTTGCCCATTCTTTTCATCAGCGATGAGCTTATCACCCATTAAGATATTCTTTAAATTAAATAAAGCATTAGTAACTATATTTGATAATTTTGGGTATTTTGCTTGGTGGTAACAGTAGATTTCGGAGATTAAATTTTTAACTTCCATGTCCTGTGGGGTTACGTAGGTTGCCAGTAACTGAACTTGTTGCTCAAGTCCAGTTACTACGTTAGCAGGTAACACCTCAATCTGAGCCGTTGCCTGGGCAAGAAGATTATTAAGAGAATCTACTACGGTAATACATAAGGTATCAGTTATGGCAGAAGTTAAAGTTGCAAGATTAAAGATATCGAACTCAAAGAACATCTGCTTGATTTCATAAGTTCTATTAGGCTCAATGTTTTTTACATAAAACTTCTGCGTAGGAGTAAGTCCGTTTTTCCAGTTTACTATAAGGGTAAGATTCTCATAACTTTCTGTGGAATCTAGTTTTATGTAGCTTATAGGAAAAAAGTTGTTTTGTACCATAGTAAGGTTAATACAACTTACTGGATTTGCAGAGATTGAAATGCTCATAAATAAGAACCTTTATCGTAGTAGTGCAACAATAATGACAATAATACCTACATCAATAATTAACAATCAATATTAAGTAATAAGCTTTTATTATTTAATAAAAATTTTTGTGCTTCAGTTTAAAGGTATTTTACTTTTATTTATTTTAATAATTAGATCTTATATTTATATCTAGTAATTTAACTATAGCTCAATTATAACGTAAACAGAATTATATCTAAAAGCAAAAATTTATAATATCAACAAGAATATACAATAAAAAGTTTATCTATATAAATTTGAAAAATAATAAAATTGTATATAACTTTTTAACTCACTGTTTTTTATAGTAAAAATCTTTGATCTATCAATATATGCATATATACCTTAATCTTAGCAAGAAACTGGTAAAAGCAAGCAAAAAAGTGAGAAGTTGGTTTAAAGAAAATGATGAAGGTATAAAAATAAAGGATTGGCTGGAAAATTGGGGAGAGGTTGGTTAACTAGTTTGGAGATTTTTTAGCTGATGAAGGTGTTTTTAAGAGCACTTCGAGATTACATTAAAAATGCAGGTGTAGGTTAAGGAAGTACAAGAAACGACGATATAGTGGATTGACAAAACGTTGTTTCATGCGGTCTGTTTCCGCCTGTATGCCTTTATGGTTATTCTCTTTCTTTACCTCAATGAAAGCCAATGGCAAACCATTTACGAATATTGTAATGTCGGGACGGTAGTTGTCGCTGTCCTTGCTGCCACAAGTCATTTCTGTGGTAACCTGGAAAGTGTTGTTCTTATAGAAATTGACAGGAGAGGATAAATCTATGATTCTTTCTCCAGTATTCAAGAGTATTTCATTATAGAACTGTCTGCCCAAATCGTCATTCTGCAATGACTTTTGTATTTTGACAAGCATGTCCTCTGCATCCTTTTTCTCAACCTTAGGGTTGAGGGTGCGGTAAGCATCTGTAAAATAATCCGTTAAAATATTCGTCAGTGGGTCAAACTCCGTTTTGAGAGCCTCCACATATTTTGTTTTCAGTCCTTTCAAGGAAACATACTTAAAGCCCATACCCATTAAGTGCATGAGTGTGAGAAACTTCACCCTGCTGTCCTCGCAGAACGCCGATTTTACATCTTTTGCCATAGCCATACGATTTTATTTATCCACTATGAGGTCTTTCATACTAACAGAGAGAATATCGGTTATATCATTCAGCAATTCCAATGATGGCTGTTTGCGGTTGCTGCAATAAGCATTTATGGTGCTGAAACTTTTGCCGAGTTTCTTTGCCAATTCGGTTTGGGAGACTTCTTTCTCAACTAGAACCAGTTTTATCTTACATTTCGCACTTGAACATACTTAATTATCACCCTTTGATATAGACAAGAAGTTTTTTGTTTTTTTGAGATTAACATATTATAAATTTGATTAATATATAGTCTTGTCACAAAAAATAAACACAAAAAATATTTCAGTCTGAAATGTGAAACAAGCCTTAGGAGACATAATAGTTTGTGACGTGAAATTTAGAAACTGCTCTGTTTTATGAGCTAAGTATAGGAGTTACAAACTTTGGGAACTAAGACAAGCTTTAGCATGGAAGAAAAGCAGCAATCTAAGAATATGCTCTCGGCGATTCTCACTCTAATTGTGCTTGCCTGTGGTGGCGGATTCTTCGTATTCAAAAAAGTCCACGAAAAGAAGAAGGAACAGGAAGCGGCAAAGCTTGGTCCGGATGCTGATTATGTGGACGATGACGAGGATTATGGATATGCCCCGGAGTTTGAGGACGATGATGTAGATAGCTCCGTCGATGAAGATGATAATGAACCTGTGTAAACAGGATAGGCTTGATGTCAGCAGCAACCTTCGGGTTGCCTTTACATAGCATCCGCTTTCAAGAAATAAAATATTTTGTGTTTTTGAAAGCGATCTCTTGCATATACTATTCGCAGATAATATAATAAGTACATCGAAGCAGTTTCAAGAAATGAAAAATTTTCAACTTTTGAAAGCGGGTGACGATATGAAAACAATTACGAGAGCAAAGTATCTCGATAGAATCATTGAACTGAATAGCACTCCTGACATCAAGATCATCACGGGCATTCGTCGATCCGGTAAGTCCAAGCTGATGCAGGCGTATATTGAGTATCTGAAAAGCCATTTTGAAAACATCAATATCATCTTCATTGACTTCATGGATTTGACGTATGAAGAAATCAAGGAATACCATGCCCTACACGCCTATGTGGAAGAACATTATCAGGAAGGTAAAACGAACTACCTGTTTGTAGACGAGGTTCAGATGTGCCCCAAGTTTGAGTTGGCAATCAATAGCCTGTACTCTAAGGGAAAATACGACATCTATATAACAGGCTCCAATGCTTTCCTGTTGAGTGCGGATCTGGCAACTCTGTTTACCGGACGCTATATTGAAATTCATGTGTTTCCTTTCAGCTTCCAAGAATATTGCCAATATTATGACGATGTTAGTGATAAAGATAAGCTCTTTGATAATTACGCTATCAAGGGCGGTTTAGCCGGTTCTTACGCCTACAGAACTGAAAAAGACAGAACAAACTATATCAAAGAGGTCTACGAAACGATTGTTACAAGGGATTTGGTGCAGAAATATGCGCTCCCGGACACTTTGGTTTTACAGCGTCTGAGCGAGTTCCTTATGGATAATATCAGCAACCTGACTTCTCCTAATAAGGTCAGTCAGCTACTGACAGCAAATGAGACTCCGACCAATCATGTAACCGTAGGCAAGTACATTAAGTATTTGTGCAATGCTTTTGTATTTTATGATATTAAGAGATACGACATCCGAGGCAAGAAATACCTTGAAAGCTCTGAAAAGTTCTATCTTTGCGACAGTGGTATTCGATATGCGATATTGGGTAGCAGAAATATGGATTATGGCAGAGTATATGAAAACATCGTTTGCATCGAGCTTCTTCGCCGTGGATACGATGTCTATATCGGCAAGCTCTATCAAAAGGAGATCGACTTTGTTGCTCAGAGAGGCAGCGAGAAGATTTATATTCAGGTCAGCGATAACATTTCCGGTCAGGAAACATTTGGGAGAGAATGCTCTCCTCTGCTTCAGATCCGAGATGCTTATCCGAAAATGATTATTGCCAGAACCAAACATCCAAAATATAGTTATGAAGGAATCGAAATTCATGATATAGCCAATTGGTTGCTACAAGAATAAACAATGCGAAATATCTCCGTCATTTTCCTTTGAAATGATGGAGATATTTTGTGTTGTTGATTATTGCGAAGAAAATCGCTCATAATTGTGGAAAGAAGATCTTTTTTGAATATCCTATAACTGGATCATCTTGAGTATGTGAAAATCTTTCTGTAAATAGAAAAACATCCTGAGAATTTTTTTAAAGCAGTGACCTTCCGGTTACTGCTTTTGTGTAATTAATATACCTTTTTGTTTTTATAAGTCAAGATTTATATTCTATAGGCTCTGTTCAACAAAAGTGTTGATACGACAATATTTATAAATCCCTACAAAAAGTTAGATGCTTTGTAGGGATTTTAGAGTTTGTGAAAATCTTTCTGTAAATAGAAAAACATCCTGAGAATTTTTTAAGCAGTGACCTTCCGGTTACTGCTTT
>CALXYT010000050.1 GCA_944393045.1 uncultured Succinivibrionaceae bacterium
ATGTACTCTAAATTTGTAAATACTAAGTGTTAGTTTTATATTTTCTAGCACAAATAAAAGCACCTTTGCTTGGTTGCTTTTTATTTGTATATTTAATTGGTTACAACTTACTACTTACTAAATATCTTTGCTGATAATTTATCAATAGTTTCTGTATTATCTTCGTTTATGTTAGTTGATAGTAATAATTTCATTGATTTAAACTTATTTGGAATATTTAACATATTATTACCTAAATTACATAATGTTATACTTTTTGAGGATTCAATAATTAAAAGCTCATTTTGGCTATCAAAAGTAACTTTTACATTACTATGACTATGTTCACCTATTATTTGCTCTTTCTTTAAAGCAATTAGTTTTTTATACAACTCTAAAACTTTACCATGCTGTGCATCTTCTGGTAATAGCCAGTTTAGTTTACAATCAGCAAAAGTTTTTATATCATGTGGATCTTTAGGAGTAAAGTTTTTTTCAAAGGAGAATTCATTCTTCCTACCAATTTTTACAGCCTCAATTAAATGTTCATCATTGAAGCTTTCAAAGAATAGGAATGGTTTTTTTTCAGCATATTCCTCCCCCATAAATATCATTGGAGTATATGGACTGCAAAATACTATTGTAACTGCTAGAAGGGCTTTATTTATACCATGTGTTGCACTTATTCTATCGCCATTAGGTCGATTACCTATTTGGTCATGATCTTGAATGTGTACAATTAGTGCTTGAGGTGGTATATTACTGCCATCTACGCCCATATAATTATTGTAGACGCTATTGAGTTTTGTTCCATCGTATACAAACCCTTTATTTAAAGCCTTTATTAAATCTTCAATACTGCCAAAATCTTTATAATGTCTGAAGGTTTCATGGGTAAGATATGCATATATTGCATAGTTAAGGTCATCAACCCACTGAGCATCAAATTTATAACCATCTTTTGAGGTAATATGAGAGTCGTTTCGTAGGTGTTCGGCTATCATGATTATTTTACGATGTTCTTTTGTTGCTATCTCTTTAGCAATTTCATTAATTTCGGAAAGAATATGTTTAGGACTTGTATCAAATATTAAAGATACAGCATCCATTCTAAAGCCATCAAATCCAATTTCACTTAGCCAATATCTTACATTTTCAGTATAAAAATCTCTTATACCAATAGACCAACCACCATCAAAATTGATTGCAGCTCCCCATGGTGTAGAAGCATCTTTAGTAAATGGAGCAATCATGCCTGAGTAATTACCTTCAGGACCAAAATGATTGTAGACGACGTCTAATATTACTGCCATACCTAATTTATGGGCATCCTCAATAAATTCTTTTAAATCTTGGTAGGTACCGTAATATTGATTAAGGGCAAATAGGTATGTTCCATCATATCCCCAGTTTCTATTTCCTGGAAATTGATTTATTGGCATTAGTTCAATTACATTAATACCTAATTTTTGGAGGTAGTTAAGCTTCTTTTTAGCTCCTTGTAAGGTACCTTCTGCTGTAAAAGTTCCTAAATGAAGTTCATAGATAATTGCATCTTCTATTCCAATACCTTCCCAGCCTTCACTTTTAACTTTATTGATTTCAACAATTTGCGAGGCTCCATGTACATCTAAAGGTTGGTATTTAGAATAGGGATCAGGTAGGTAATCGGTGTTGTTTTTTACAAGTTTATATAAACATCCATTTGGTAATGGTTTAGTTTTGCCAACAAAATAAGAATCTTGTTGTTTGGTTAAAGTTATTCTTTCATGGGTATTTTCAAGTTCGACTGCTAAACTATCACAAAAAGGTGCAAAGATTTTAAAATTGCCTACCCCTTCTTCATCAATAAAATAACCAACTTTTGCCATATATGAAACTCCAAAACATAAAGTATCTTGTTATATAGCTTAAAAGTTTTACCTCGATTTTTCATTAAGAATAGTTGCTAAATAAATTAATTAGCACAAAATTTTTGTAAGAATGAGTTTGACACGAAAAATTATACGAAAATTTATGATTACAATAAAAAAGGACATAGTAGTTACTATGTCCTTAAGTTGGTTATTTATATAAATTATCTAATTGATTTATAGAAGTTAATTAAACCATTAGTTGAAGAATCGTGGGTAGATACTGGGTCATTAGTAGTTAATTCAGGTAAAATCTTGCCTGCTAACTGCTTACCAAGTTCTACACCCCATTGATCGAAGCTGTAGATATTCATAATAATGCCTTGTACAAAGATCTTGTGTTCGTACATAGCAATTAATGAACCTAAGCTTTCTGGAGTGATTTCTTTAACTAAAATAGAATTTGTTGGACGGTTACCTTCAAATACCTTAAATTGAACTAAAGGTTCGTATACTTCCTTAGCAACAGCCTTATCTTCAAATTCTTTGATAACTACTTCTTTTGACTTACCAAAAGCGAGTGCTTCAGTTTGAGCAAAGAAGTTAGAAAGTAATTTCTGATGGTGATCGCTAATTGGGTTGTGGCTAATAGCTGGAGCAATAAAGTCACATGGAATAATCTTAGTGCCCTGGTGAATTAACTGGTAGAAAGCGTGCTGACCATTAGTACCTGGTTCCCCCCAAATAATTGGACCTGTTTGGTAAGTTACTTTTTCGCCGTTTCTATCAATGTATTTACCATTTGATTCCATATTACCTTGTTGAAAATATGCTGGGAATCTGGACATATACTGGTCGTAAGGTAAAATTGCTTCAGATTCGAAATGATAGAAATTGTTATACCAAATGCCAATAAGAGCAAGAATTACAGGGATATTCTTACTAAAATCAGTGTTAATGAAATGCTGATCCATTTCATAAGCACCTTGTAATAACTTTCTGAAGTTATCAAAGCCAATAGCTAGAGCAATAGAAAGACCAATTGCTGACCATGAAGAATAACGGCCACCAACCCAATCCCAGAACTCAAACATATTGTCAGTATCAATGCCAAATTCTGCAACAGCCTTAGCGTTTGTAGATAGAGCAACAAAGTGTTTAGCTACATGAGCTTTTTCTTTGGCTGATTTTAAGAACCAATCTCTTGCTGTATGCGCGTTAGTCATGGTTTCTTGAGTGGTAAAGGTTTTTGAAGCAATTAAGAATAGAGTAGTTTCAGGATTGAGCTTCTTTAGAGTTTCAGCAATGTGGGTACCATCAACATTTGATACAAAATGAGTGGTTAAGTGATTTTTATAAGCCCCTAGAGCTTCAGTAATCATGCAAGGACCAAGATCACTACCACCAATACCAATATTTACAATATCAGTAATAGTCTTACCTGTATAACCTTTCCATTCACCAGATATTACCTTATTACAAAATGTTTCCATTTTATTTAATACGGCTCTAATATCTGGCATTACATCTTTACCATCAACGTAAATAGGGGTATTACCCTGGTTACGTAAAGCTGTATGAAGTACAGCTCTTCCTTCAGTCACGTTGATCTTTTCACCAGAAAACATTGCATGAATAGAATTTTTTAAATCGGTTTCGTTTGCTAAGTCAATTAATAGCTTAAGAGTTTTAGAGTTAATTCTATTTTTTGAGAAATCAACAAGCATATCATTAAACTTTAATGAAAAGTTGTTAAAACGGTTTGGATCTTGTTTGAATTCTTCTGCAATAGTAATGTTTTTGGTTGATTCAAAATGTTCGGTTAATGCTTTCCAAGCATTAGTTTTTGTAGGATTGATATTTTTCATATTATACCTTTATGTTGATAGCAAATATTAGCTAAAGATATTTCAAGGCTTATTTTACACTATCATGTAGATTTGGTTAAGAAAAAATATATAGTTTGCTCATCATTATTTAGCAATTTCTTTAGTTGATTCATTAATCAATAGTGTTTTCTATAAGATTCACAAATGCCTTAATATGTTCCTTTTTTAAACTCTGAGGTTTTATACAAAGGCTAACATTAAAAGGTTCAATATCATCTGGAACTAATATCGTTTGCACAGAATTTGATAATAAACTTTGTTCAATTACTGCTTGTGGAATTAACGCAATACCTAATCCTAAAGCTACCATTGATACTATTGCCTCATGTCCTGCAACTTCAGCGTAGATTTTTGGGTTTAATATTTTATGTTTTACAAACCAACTATTTATAGCATGTCTTAGTTCACCTTGTTCTGATAGAACATAAGGAATATTCTTCCACGATAGTTTATTGTTTTCATACCAAGAAGTAGGTATTTGACAAGGTGCAATAAAAATTAGAGGTATTTTAGCTAATTCAATAGTGGTTAGTTCTTTTGATAAATGTTTAGGTAGCGCTGCAATAGATAAATCAACATCATCATTTACTAGTTTTTCTAGGGCAATTGCTGCATCACCTGTTTCTATCTTTATTTCAATTTGAGGAAATAAATTTCTAAATTTATTTAATAATTGAGGTAGTAGAAATAAGGAAGCTGTAACAGAACAATATAATCTAATTTTACCTGATAATGGATGATTTAGATTTTTTAACTTCTGCTTTATTTCATTAAAATTATTTAAATAATTCTCAGCATATTCTTTGAAGATTTTGCCAGCTTCTGTTAATGACACCGAATGGTTATTACGATTAAATAATCTTACCCCCAACTCATCTTCAAGTCTTGTTATAGTTCTACTTAAAGCTGACTGGCTAACTGAACATTTTGAGGCGGTTTGATTAAATTTTAGATTATTAGCTAAGGTTAAAAATCTTTTTAAGTCGTAGGTATCCATAGATCATTCACTATTTATATTGTATAAAACGCAACAATATATTGCGTATATTTCACTTTAAGCAATGTTTAAGATAGTATACAATGTATTACATAAAAAGTTAGATATTAAATTATTTAGGTGTATATCATGTCAAATTATTTTAATACTTTGAATTTACGTCAGCAGTTAGCTCAGTTAGGTTGTTGTCGTTTCATGGATCGCTCAGAATTTGCAAGCGGTTGTGATTATTTAAAGGGGAAGAAGATTGTTATTGTTGGTTGTGGTGCACAGGGGCTTAACCAGGGCTTAAATATGAGAGATTCTGGTTTGGATGTTTCTTATGCATTACGTAAGTCAGCAATTGAAGAAAAGCGTCAATCATACGTACGTGCAACTGAAAATGGTTTTAAGGTTGGTACATATGAAGAATTAATTCCTACCGCTGATTTAGTTATTAACTTAACTCCAGATAAGCAGCATTCATCAGTAGTTAAGGCTGTTATGCCTTTAATGAAGAAAGGTGCGGCTTTAGGTTATTCACACGGTTTCAACATTGTTGAAGTTGGTGAAAAGATTCGTGATGATATTACTGTTGTAATGGTTGCTCCAAAGTGCCCAGGTACTGAAGTAAGAAACGAATACAAGCGTGGTTTTGGTGTTCCTACTCTAGTTGCTGTACACCCAGAAAACGATCCAAATGGTAACGGTCTTGAAATTGCTAAAGCATGGGCAGCTGGTACTGGTGGTCACAAGGCTGGTTGCTTGGAATCTTCATTCGTTGCAGAAGTTAAGTCTGACTTAATGGGTGAACAGACAATTCTTTGTGGTATGCTCCAAACAGCCACTCTCTTAGCATTTGATAAGATGGTTGCTGGTGGTATTGATGCTGGCTATGCTTGTAAGTTATTACAGTATGGTTGGGAAACAATTGGTGAAGCATTAAAGTTTGGTGGTATCACCAATATGATGGATCGTTTAAGCAATCCTGCTAAGATTTTAGCTTTCAATATGGCTGAAGAATTAAAGGAAATTATGCGTCCTTTATACCAGAAGCATATGGATGATATTGAAAGTGGTGTTTTCTCATCTACTATGATGCAAGACTGGGCAAATGGTGATAAAGACCTTCTTAAGTGGAGAAAGGAAACTGGTGAAACTGCTTTTGAAAACGCTCCTGCATCAGATGCTGTTATTACTGAACAAGAATACTTTGATAAGGGGATTTTCATGGTTGCTACAATAAAGGCTGGTGTTGAATTAGCATTTGAAACCATGACTTCATCAGGTATTTACCAAGAATCAGCTTACTATGAATCACTTCATGAATTACCATTAATTGCTAATACAATTGCTCGTAAGCGTTTATATGAAATGAATGTAGTAATTTCAGATACTGCTGAATATGGTAACTATTTATTCTCTAATGCTTGTATCCCTCTATTAAAAGAAAAGTTCATGGATAATGTTACCCTTGAAATGATTGGTAAGGGCTTATCTTCAACTGATACTTCAGTAGATAACGAAACTCTAATTTCTGTAAATGAAAAGATTCGTAATCACCCAATTGAAGTAGTTGGTCACAAGTTACGTGGTTATATGAAAGATATGAAGAGAATTGTATTAGGAAACTAATAGTTAATCTCACTAATCAATAGTTAAAAAAATCTCTCAGGGGTAAAAACTGGGAGATTTTTTGGTTGCTTAGATAATAAAAAAGAATTAATTATTAGTAGTTTGTGTTCTTTTAGAAATAATTATATTCATAGTTTCTTCTGTATCGTTTAAGCCATATTGCGTAGTTCTATTTCTACCATGTTCCTTAGAAAAGTAAAGTGAATTATCAGTCTTTATTAACCATTCCTGTGGACTAGAAGTAACCTCAGATAAGGTACATAGCCCAATACTTATTGTAAATTTAATTTCTAAGTTATCAAATAAAATAATGTGTTGTTCTATCGCTTTGCGTAATCGTTCTGCGATGTGGTAGGCATCTTCACGATTAGCATCTAGCAATATTATGCCAAATTCTTCACCACCATATCTACCGGCTATATCAGAATTCCTAACAATTTTTTTTAGAATTGCTCCTGCATCTTTAAGAACTTGAACTCCTGCAGGGTGTCCATAAGTATCATTGATATTTTTAAAATGGTCGATATCAAACATAAGAAGAGTGACAGGAGTTTTAGTTCTCATAAAGATTCTAAATTGTTGCTTTAAACACTCCTCCCAATATCCTCGGTTGTAGATATTTGTTAGTTTATCTGTTATTGATAATTGATGCAATTGTTTATTTGCATCTTCTAAATTTTGTTTTGAGCATGCCTCATCTGTAACATCATAAATAATGATACAAACTTCATCAGTTCCACCTGTAATAGACTTTATTGGGATAATAGTGAAGTTTTTATACATCTCTTCAGAATTACCAGTAAATGGTCTATTATTCTTAAAATTAAAAACTTCGTTATGTTGTTCCCATGAGCTGTATACTGTATTTTCTAATTGAAAAGCTTCAGTAATTTTTTCTTTTAGCCAAGATGATTTAATATCAGGAAAGTATTCTAATAAGTTTTTCCCAATAATTTTAAAACCAGTGACGCCACTGTTAATTTCCATAAAGCCATTCCAGATCTTAACAGTATAACTTCTGTCAATTACCACAATACCTACATGGATATTTTGAATAATTGTTAGATATCTATGAAGGTCATGAATTTCAGTTAAATCATTATTTTCTATCATATAAATTCTAAAAGTTCCTTCAGTTTTAAAGTAGTATTGTTGGTAAATAAGATATAGTTAGGTATTTTTATCTTTAAGTCTTTAATTTCATATGTTAGTTCTACACATAAAATATCACCAGACTTTAATGGATCTTTTGCTAAATTGTTATCGGCGTTTTTAATAACTACTGGGTGATTTAGTTTTATATCTACATTAAATTGTTTTGATAGACAAATAACAGAGCCTGATAATAACCCTGATAATTCCATAATGAGTGATAACTTTGTTTTACTATCTGCGTTATTTTCACCTAACATACTAAGGAAGGAATTTATATCTTCTTTGGAAAAGAAATTTAAGTTTTCTCCTAAAATATCAAGACCTATAAATCCTTGGCTTATAATGACATTACCTTCATCATTAAGCCAATTATTCATATCATCATATATTTCCATTCCTTTTTTTATACGAACCTTTGGAATAGGCATATTGACGAATAAATTAAGAAAATCACCTATCTTACTAGCTGCAATTCCAGCTGAGATATTGATTTTCTCTTTTAATTCATCAAACTTATCATTTTGTTCATTATTAGCATATGTTTTAGTTGTTTCATTCTCATTAATATTATCGTTATCGATTAGCCCATATTTTTCCAATACCTCATATAACTCATCTTTATCAAGAGGCTTTTTTAAGAAGGCTAGGGCATTATAACTTGCAATAATTTTTTGGGCTTGTAATTGAATGTCACCACTAATTACTATTGTTAGGACATCAATATTTTCTTTTTTTATAGCAGCAAGAACTTGATAGCCATCCATGACTGGCATAGTTAAATCTAAGAAGAGAAGGTTCCCTTTTCCTTCGTGTAATAAGTTCATTGCCTCTAAGCCATTATTTGCTTGGTAGAGGTTAGCTATTAAATTTTTGGGAATAACTCTTATCAGTTGATTGCGAGCAAACTTTGAGTCATCACATACGATAATATTTAGTGACATTGTTAAAACCTAGTATACCTTGCGCAAAGAAAATTTTGGTTTATAGATTTATTTTAGTTCAAGTAAATAGGATACAAAAAAATGAATATTAATTTTGTGATTTATGTTGTTTGAATGAATTTATTAAAGTTTGTTTCTTATTGTATCCTAATTAAATTTTACAAATTTGTAGTAATTTATTTGGAAAAGATATTTTTTTGCTAAAAATAGTATTTAATACAAAAATGTGCACAAGTAAATTAAACAAAAGAGAAGGGGGAGTCCCTTCTCTTTTAGTAAATTTTGTTTACTTGATTATATTACTTAGATAATAATGAAATATCTGCAATTTGAATAAATAAATTACGTAATATTGCAAGTAAAGCTAATCTATTCTTTTTGAGGTTATTATCATCAGCATTAACGATAACTTTATCAAAGAATAAATCAATAGGGTCTTTTAATACAGCTAAACTCTTAAGAGCTGATGCATAGTCATGCTTTGCTACTAAGTCATAGAAGTTGGATTGAACATTTTGTAAAGATTTAAATAAGTTAATTTCTTCTTCTTGACATAGGGTATTTTCATTAAAGGTAGTACTATGTTCACTCTTAGCAAGAATATTAGCAACACGTTTATTAGCTGCTGCTAAGTTTTCAGCTTCTGGTAATGTCTTGAAAGAATTAACTGCTAAAACACGCTTATTGAAATCAGTTAAATTAGTAACATTAGTTGCTAATACTGAGGCAACAATATCACCAGTTATACCTTTTTCTTGATAGTAGGCTTTAAATCTTGCCATTACATAATCAAGAACATCTTTCTTGGTATTAGGATTTGTTAATTTATTCTCATAGCACTTTATAGATTCATCAATTAGTGGAGCTAAGTCTAAATCTAAATTATTTTCAATAATAATTCTGATAACACCTATTGAAGCTCTTCTTAAACCGAAAGGATCCTTATCGCCCTTTGGTATTTGATTTATCCCAAAAATACCAACTAAAGTTGTAATTTTTTCTGCAAGAGTTACTGCGCATGAAACAGGAGTTGATGGTAAGTTATCACCAGCAAAACGAGGCATATACTGTTCATTTATAGCAAGAGCAACATCTTCTGGATAACCTTCTAAACGCGCATAATGCATACCCATAATACCTTGAGTATCTGGAAATTCATTAACCATGTTAGTCATAAGATCACATTTAGATAGTAAACTTGCAGTTTTTGCATGTTCTACATTAGCACCAATTGTTTGAGCAATTATTTGAGCAATATTGGATACGTTCTTTGATTTATCTGCTAATGTTCCCAGTTGTTTTTGGAATATTACGTTACTTAAACTTGCAAAATGAGATTCTAAAGACTGCTTTCTATCTGTATTAAAGAAGAACTCAGCATCTGAAAGACGTGGACGAACAACTCTTTCATTACCAGCTATTACAAATTCTGGATTTGGTGATTTAATGTTGCTAATAAAAATAAAGTTTGGTAGAAGTTTACCGTCTTTATATACAGGGAAATACTTCTGATCGCCTTTCATAGTGTGAACTAAAGCTTCAGAAGGCACAGCAAGGAATTTTTCTTCAAATTTAGCTGTTAAAATTGAAGGATATTCAACTAATGATGTTACTTCTTCAATTAGTGAATCATCCATATCAGCTTCACCATTTAAAGCTTGAGCCTGTGTCTTGATCATATCGATAATCATTGACTTACGGCGATCGTAGTCAGCTATTACAGAGCCTTTATCTTCAAGGATTTCTGGGTATTCATTAGCATCGTTAATTTCAAATTCCTGCATGCCCATAAATCTATGACCTCTTATAGTCTTAGAAGACTTAAGACCAAGAATTTGAGCATCAATTAACTGGTTACCATAAAGAATTGTTAAAGTATGAGCAGGTCTAACGAACAATACCTTACTACTCCCCCAATGCATAAGTTTTGGGATTGGTAATTCAGCTAATGATTGAGCGATAAAATCAGGAATTAAGTCCTGTAATTTAGCCCCTTTTTGTAAGGTTTCGTATACTAACCATTCACCTTTATCTGTTTTTAAAGTTGATGCTTCACTTAAATCTATGTTATTAGATTTAGCCCAACCTAAAGCAACTTTAGTAGGCTCACCATCTTTGTAGGCAACTTCAATAGAAGGACCTTTCTTTTGAATCTTTTTATCTGGTTGCTTATCAATTAAATCAAAAACTTTTAAAGCTAAACGTCTTGGGGTGGCATACCACTGAACATTTGAGAATGTTAATTCTGCTTTGTTAAGTTTTGCGACAAAGTTATCTTTGAAAGCTGTAGCAAGATTGCGTAAGGATTTTGGAGGTAATTCTTCAGTACCTAATTCAACTAATAAAGTATTTGTAGTCATTGTTATTTATCCTGAGCCTTGTTGCAAATTGGGAAACCAAGTGCTTCACGTGCATTGTAATAAGCTTGTGCTACACCTTTAGATAATGTTCTAATACGTAGTATGTATCTTTGTCTTTCTGTTACACTTATTGCATGACGAGCATCTAAAAGATTAAATGCATGGGCCGCTCGGAGAATTCTTTCATAAGCAGGAAGTGGCAATGGTTTTTCTAAATTAAGCAACTCTTGACATTCTTTTTCACACTGGTCAAATAGTGAGAAGAGGAAAGGAGTATCAGCATACTCAAAGTTGTAAGTTGATTGTTCTACTTCATTCTGGTGGAAAACATCACCATAGGTAATGATACCATTAGGAGTTTTAGCCCATACTAGGTCATAAATATTATTAACACCTTGAATGTACATAGCTAAACGTTCTAGACCATAGGTTATTTCACCAGTTACAGGGAAACATTCAAGACCACCAACCTGTTGGAAATATGTAAATTGAGTAACTTCCATACCGTTTAACCATATTTCCCAACCTAGCCCCCAAGCACCAAGAGTCGGGTTTTCCCAGTTATCTTCCACAAATCTAATGTCATGTACTGTTGGGTCAAAACCTAATTCTTTTAATGAATCAAGATATAATTCCTGAATATTATCTGGTGAAGGTTTAAGAACAACCTGAAACTGGTAATAATGTTGTAAACGATTTGGATTTTCACCATAACGACCATCTGTTGGACGGCGAGAAGGTTGTACGTAACAACAAAAATGAGGTTCTGGACCAATTGCTCTTAAAAAAGTCATTGGGTGAGATGTTCCTGCACCAACTTCCATATCAAAAGGTTGGGCAATTAAACAACCTTGTCTAGACCAGTAATCCTGAAGAGTTAATATTAACCCCTGAAATGTTTTGATATCATACTTATTAGACATCGAACAATCCTTTGGTAGCTCAATGAGTAAATTTGCATTGAGGTAGTAACGAAGTAAAAAATAGATAACTAAATTTAAAATAATATTAAATTTTTCAAATATGAAAGGGTATTTTACTCTAAATAAGATGATTTTGCACTATATTGAAAGTTAATTCCATACTAAAGCAATGATAAATTTGTGAGTGCTTTAAGTAACAGCATATTTTAGTGAAAAGGAATATAACTTACTTAAAGTGAGTAAGTTATAGGAAATAGTACATGGTAAAAAATAGAATTAACAAAGATGTTAATAACTATAATCTTATTATGAAGATATAGTTTTTGTTATTTTATAACGATATATACCATTACTAATATCTATAATTTCTAATTTGTAATGAAGAAAGTTACATAAGAGAGTGAAATCTCGTTCTGTTGAAGGATCGTCTGCAATAATTTCTAAACTTTCATTATCTTCTAATGAACGTAATTTTTTTCTTACAATCATTAGTGGTTCAGGGCAACGTAAACCAATAGTGTCGATAATCAACTTAAAACTCCTTAAAATTTAAAAAGTGACTTAAAT
Source organism: uncultured Succinivibrionaceae bacterium (assembly GCA_944393045.1). Taxonomy (GTDB): domain Bacteria; phylum Pseudomonadota; class Gammaproteobacteria; order Enterobacterales; family Succinivibrionaceae; genus HGM20899. The sequence goes on from CALXYT010000050.1 coordinate 12,279, forward strand.
TTTGTACAATTTAAAGAAAAATAAAAAAAAAATAAAGATTTTAGTAAAAAAAGGTTGACGAAAAAAATAGAAGGTATAAAATGCGCCTCACTTGCGAA
>CALXYT010000051.1 GCA_944393045.1 uncultured Succinivibrionaceae bacterium
ATAAATTGAATTATACAATAATTGATTAAATAATACAATAGATTTTAAATTTTTTGAGAATGCCTTATATCCCCATACCTAAAGCTAGGGGGCTTTACAGCTGGGTTTGGTAAATTTGCATAAATATGCGCTATTATATAACAACCCTTAACAAAACTAAATAACATATATAAAGATGCCAGAAACTTACAAAAACCAATCCCCATACAGCACAGTACTTGTAAAATGTGCCTTTTTATGCATTATTGCATGTAAGTAGTGGCACATATCAAAGTTTATCTCACGATTACTTGTTACAATTCTGATATTAAGCTATATCTAAATGTAACCAAGGATATGCAACCATAGTAAATGGTAAGTTTTACATTAAAGTTTAAAATTTATATTTTAGAGTTCAACAGTTAAGTAAGGCAGTTTATAAGTTTAATGTTTTATAATTTTTTTGGCTAAACGATTTTAACTATTATTTAAGAAGAAATACCATGTCTAACAACAATGAAGCTAAAACTAAAAATTCCCCTTCTGTAGACGCTTTAAATAAATCTCTTGTTTCTTTACGCAAAGCCATCGCACTTATGGTGCAGTATAAAATACCAACCACCCCCACTCACTATGCCGTGTGGTATGCTTATGTAACCAACTCCAATTCATTTATTTGTGAAACTATAAATACCTGCATTAAAAACCAGGGTTTTTGTACAGCAATTACCAGTGAAGAACTCTATCAGCGTTACCTCGCCTCTCCACTAGAAAAATCTACCACTAAGGTTAAAGAAAGCCTTGAAGGCATGGTGCTGCATCTTACAAGTAGTATGAACGATGCAATCTCAAGCACCAGTAAGTTTAATGATTCAATAAATTCTCATTTCAGTAATCTTTCGCAGATTACCAAATCCTCTACTAAATTAACACTTGAGCAAACTTTGCAAATGATTGAGAATTTAGTTAACCATTCCGATGAGATTTTAGAATCATCTAAAGACTTTACCCAATCATTAGAGCGTGCCCAAAAAGAAATTGCCGCATTAAAGAAAGAATTAAGTATCATAAAGATTCAGACAACTCATGATACCCTGACAGGTCTTTTGAATCGAAGAGCTCTAGATGAGGATTTAGCTTACTTTTTAAATATCAAAAATAACTTCTCGCTTATTATGCTCGATTTAGACCTCTTTAAAAACATCAATGATACTTACGGGCATAGAATTGGAGATTTAGTACTGAAATCTACTGCTAAGGTGCTAGAAGAAAGAACTAATGGTTTTGGTAAGGTTTATCGCTATGGTGGTGAGGAAATGGTAATAATTCTACCTAATACCACCCTATCAACAGCTATCAACATTGCCGAACAATGCCGCATTCATATTGAAAAAATAACCATTAAAGAAAGAGTAAAGGGAAGTAATAAAAATAAGAACCAACTCCCTATCATACCAAATGGTAAATCTCTTACCTTATCGGTAATCACCGCCTCATTAGGTGTGGCCGAGGCAAATGAAAATGATACCGCAGAAAGCATTATCGACAGAGCAGACAACCAGCTTTACCTAGCTAAGAAACTCGGTAGAAACCGTGTAATGCCAATAAAGATGTAGAAAAAGGAAAGCTAAGAACAAAAAAGAAAAGGTAATAACCTATAAATGGTGCGTCTGATTGAACTCGAATCAACGACCCCTACCATGTCAAGGTAGTGCTCTAACCAACTGAGCTACAGACGCATTAAAAAAAACAGAACAATTATAGATGAAAATAGCTTCTTTGCAATAAAAAAATATCTCCCTTTATCCTTAAACCCCGATTTAGTATATTATCTAAGCAGGCAGGCTTAAAAATAAAAGCTTGGAAGTGCAAATCCAGGCTGTATTGCACTTTTCAAACTTTTGTAGCTTTTCAATTTTTTTATACCAGCCAAACTCAAAAGAGCATAATCACCCCATTATGACCGCCCCAAAAGCAAACGAAAAACACAAAAAAAAAAACACCTGACATTAGGTGGTAAAACTATATCTCTACATAGATTTTAAGGATTGTTTATGAAATTAATCTTGATTTACGTATTCTTTACTTAACGTAGCTGAAAAAATACTTCTTAGTTACTGGTGCATAAGTATTAGCATTATATTCGTTTCTTAAAAATAACTTCTTCATATCTGTATCTCCTCAATATAACTCTTTTATTTTTTATCTCACACCTGCCGGCATGAGCTTTTCTCTTTGTAGTAATTATGTATTGTTTTTATCTTTTCGAGCTTCTTTTGTGCTCTTCCTGGTTATATAATAGTGATTATCATCACAAAAAACAAGTATTTTTTGAAATAAATTTACTTATTTTGTTATGAAAATACTTTCAAACACTTGAAATTATTTTCATAAACAATAAAAAACAAATAATTTTATGATATCAAACACAAAATTTATCACCAAACCCCAAACAAGCATAAGTAACTGTAATTTGTTTTTGTAATTTTATTACAAAAAACTGAAACGCAAAAAGCACAAAAGTATCAGACTCCATATCCTGTCAATTGCTCACCTGCTTTTACCATGCTTACAATATCAATATAACAGTAAACCTCAATCTTTACCTTATCACAAGCTATACCTGCATATTCCACCAAAAACCTGCAAATAAACTTAGCGGCTGAATTCAAAATTTTTTAAGCAAAAACATGATTACAATGGGCAGTCAATTGACTGCCCATTGCCTTTACCTTGATAATTATTACCTTCTAAATCCTGGAGCACCAGGTCCTCTTCCACCAGAAGCTCTAGCAGATCCCCTCGTTCCTTTAAACCAAGGCCCTCTTGAAGAAGGATCATTTCCCCTAAAGCCAGGCCCCTTTGGACCTCTTAGACCATGACCTCTTATAGCTGCCCCTTTATACCAAGGATCCCTTGCTCGCGGACCATGCGGTCTATAAGAAGGTGTATAATGAGGTCTATAAGAATGACGATATGGACCAACCCCAGCTCTATAAGGTCTATAATAATAGTAACTGCTATAAGCATATGGTCTGTAATATCCATAATAACCATAGCTATAGTAAGATGTATATGGTGATGATAGTAAATATAATCCTGTGGTGTTATACCGTGTTACAGAATCTGGCTCAACAACTGCCACACACCCCGAAAGGGTAAACGTCGCCAGTAGCGCCATGGATAACAGAAATTTTTTCATATGCGTGTTCCTTCGTATATTTGTCTTATCTTTATTCTTATAATAATTTGTAATCTTTTTATTTAGTAATACTACTAAAAATCTCGTATCACCAATTTCTGCCTGCCTATTATTTTGACAGCTAAAATCTTTCCCTGTTCAAAAAGTATGCATCTTTTTTAATAAATATGCCCCTTAAATCATATTAACTTAGGTACTGCCACTAAATTTAATCACCCCCTCTATTTTTATACCCCGCCCATAAAAACATAGGCAAGCCGAAACAAAAAATCTTTCCCTCTAATTTGATTATAATCAATAAAAACCCAAGCATCTATAAATTTTATACTTTTAAGATATTGTTTTTTAAAAATTAGATCTAAAACATATATATTATTACAAAGTATCACAAGATGTGACAATCATGACAATAAATGTTCACTTTTAAAAAATTATTAAATCTGTTAGTTCTTAAAAAAGATGAAAAAATAAACAATAAAAAGGAAGAAATAACTGAAAAATAGTAGCGCTAATACCAGTTACAATGCTTATAACTAATAGTACTCGATAATTGGTAATCGTAATGAAAAAAACTAATAAACAATTCCTTTCCAAAAAATTCTTATTTTCTATTTTTAGGACTTTTGTTGCTCTATCTGTAACGTGGATTTTTTAGGTAGCTTTTTAACTTATGGTTTCTGGCTATTTATTTGGTGGGTTATCTGGAAGTTAAATGGTTTAACTTACAATTAAACGATAAGGAATAGCTATGTTTGCTTGTTTTAAAGGGATTTATTTGAGCAGCTTACTTGCAGATTTACATACGCATCTATGACCTGCTGACTTTCATTAGCGCTATCTGCTATTAGCTCTTTATCACTATTTATTGGCACAGAACTTCTTAGTTAAACCAATAGTAAAGAGCGGTTCCTGATTTTTAGTAAGCACTTTAAAATCTAAAAAAGACCCATCATGAAAGTAAAAGGCAAGGCTATTATTGAACCTACCATTTACGCAATATGATTTCTTAAAAGAAGAGACAAGTTTATCTTTAAGAAGACCTTTTTGGTCATCATCTAAGGAGGTAGCAATCTGAAGAAGCGTAAGAGTAACCTCAACACCTAAATCATTATCTACAGGATAAGCTAACCCTATTTGCACACCTGGGATTTTTTTAGAGTCTTTAATTGCATTAAACTCCGCAACTACCTTAATCACTCTTTCTTTATGAGTATTATCTAAAGTAACCTTATCGCCATATTTAGTAGTCATAACCTCAGGCTTGGAACACCCGCCAAGCACAGTAAAACTTAGCAGCAGGAATGCTAGTATACTAAATACGTCAATTTTTGAGTTTGTAAGATTAAACATATTACCCTAAGTTTTACTCTGCATTTGCTATAAGAATCAGTTCTTTTTCTGGTTTATAAATATCTTTCTGATATTTAAATCAGCATCAAGAACCATATATACATTATTATGCTCCATGTTTAATGCCTTACGTGGAGCAATAGAGGCTGCTCTAATAGCCTCAGGTAATGTTAAACCACAATTGTTAATTAAGTTCTTAAGACCTTGTAGCATAGTTAATCTTGAACCTGCTAAAGTTCCTACACTATCGGTACACCCTAAAATTGGGTCATTATATATAAGCTTTCCCGCAAAATTAAATTGCGCAAATTCTTCTGGATTCTTAACGCCAGAGGACGCCAGTGCATCAGTAGTTAAAATAAAGTACTTATGAAGCAGGCGCCATGCAATATTTACCATAGAATAATCTACATGAATACCATCGCAGATTACACTGGTATAAATTTCTCCGTTTTCTAATATAGCCTCAACAGCCTTTGGATTGCGACCATTTGGTGATTTGCTCATCGCATTAAAAAGATGAGTTGCCATATTACCACCACAGGCAAAGAATCTCTTAGCATCCTGGTAATCGCAATTGGTATGACCAATAGATAATCTGATACCTCTTGATCTAAATTTGCGCATAAGATCCTCACCTACTGTTACCGGATCTACGGTCATATACGCAATAATATCAGCATTCTCAAAAATCGTATCTACTACTCGAGTATCGATTTTTGCGATATGCTCTATTGGATGAATACCTCGTTTGGCAGGACTAATAAAAGGGCCTTCTAAATGTAAACCAGGTATGATATTAGGATGCTTGCTCATAAACTCTTTAGTATTTATAAGCGCAGTAACCATTTTCTGGTAATCGCAGGTGATTATAGTAGGAACGAACTGGGAAACACCATCTCGGTACATATCCTCAGTCATTTTTTCAAGGGCATCAACAGTTAATTCATCATCTAAGGAGATTTTATTATAACCGTTTACCTGTATATCGAACATTGCAGGAACGAGAAAGAATACTTCATCTTCTGACTCAAAATCTGAAGTATCTGATAACACATTTATATCACAGCAAATTTCTCTTAGCATTAAAAACTCCACTTAGGGCTGTAACAATTATTGCTGCTATTAAGTATTTTGATATAGATAGTTTAAATATTTTAAATGGCCTAGTTTAACTAACTATCTTGCCTAATATATAAAACACTTTCCTACATAACAACTATAAATATTGTAGCACAATTGTTTAACATTTTGCGCATCAAAATCAATTTTTTAGTGCATGTATAAAAAACTTACCTAAAATAACTTTAAATTTCTTAAATATTTTGTATTTTGGCAAAAAAGTTGCCCCAATATTGATCAACTAAAAAAATTACCCCAAACCTGCACTAAGTTTAGGGTAATTTACTCTTATGTTCAGTTATTTAAAACTTTGCTTACTCTTACAATTTATCCTTAAATTACAGCTTTTCCTTAATCACGCTTACTTCTTATCTTTAGTTTCACTTAAAGCCTCTGCCCAGGCATTCATAATATCCTCATCACTGCTCTTTGCTGGCTTTACCTCATTAACATTGCCTTTAACCTCAGAGATATCCTCTATCTTTATCTCTTTTGGCTTATCGGCATCCTTTGCATCATTTTTTTCTGCTTCCTTACTTTCATTTAAAGCATCAGCCCAGGCGTTCATTACATCTTCATCAGAGGTCTTAGCATCTGTTTGAGCATTTGTAACATCTACTTTGGCTTCAGTACCTTTTGCCTCTTCTTTTGCTCCTTCCTTGCTTTCATTCAAAGCATCAGCCCAGGCGTTCATTACATCTTCATCAGAGGTCTTAGCATCTGTTTGAGCATTTGTAACATCTACTTTGGCTTCAGTACCTTTTGCCTCTTCTTTTGCTCCTTCCTTGCTTTCATTCAAAGCATCAGCCCAGGCGTTCATTACATCTTCATCATCACTACCAACAACTTTTGGTTGAGGGCTTTCCTGTGTGGTCTTAATGTTATCTTTAACCTCATGCGCTACCTCAGGAGAAGGAATATCAATTTCCTCAAGAGCTGTCGGAGCAACAGGCTCTGATTCATGAGCTGTAATATTGGCTAAATCAATCTTAAAGTCTTTTTCATCTATATCAGCACTGCTGCGCGCACTTTCACGTGGCGGTACAAGATCAGGTGGATTATCAGGCTTACCAGACTCAACTACTACGTCAGGAATTGACTCATCAGGCAGCTCTAAATCAATATCATCCACATGCTTTTGGGCAGTATCATCAATCTTAATATCGTCATCAGTTGCTTGAGCACCTGATGAAACAGCTTGCGCTCCACCTGCTCCATTATGAATATCACCAAAGACATTTAAATCATCTACACCAACATCAACATCATCTTCATCCATTAGTGCCTGATGAATCTTATTCTTTCTGATTCTCAGATACGCAAAACCACAGATTAAGATTAAAAATACAATCCCTCCTACTGCTGAGATAATAGTGATAAGTAATGAATTATCATCTTTACCAGCAGCATTTTCAGAGAACTCAATAGCACCGTCAGAATCAACTTTTGCATTCAAGGCTGCAATATTATCTTTAATACTCTTTAATTCTTCATTGAATAACGCATCTTTCTTAGCGCTTTCAGATTTCAAAGACAGGTTCTCTTGAGTAACTTTGGCTAATTGTTCTTTAAGCCTCTTAATTTCAGCATCTTTATCAGATAATGTGCCCCTGCCTTGAACGTTACTACCATCTTTATTTGGTACATTTGTTTTTTCAAAGGCGCCAGTAGTGCCTTTGCCACCAAAGCTTAATGTTGCCCCCTTTACAGTACCTGCAGCCTTGGAATCTTTATTGGCAACTTTAGCTTTTTCAGTAACAGCCGGCGCCTGCTGACTGATTAAACGAACTACTCTCTTACCTTGAGCGTTATAAGTCTCATTAGCTGAATCGTCTATCATAAAGCTTTCGTCATCTAATGAGGCCTCAGTTACGGCATCTAACTTAGCCTGCTCGATTTTTTGGCGTTCCGCTTTCTTGGCGGCTTCAACTTTGGCTAAACAGTCTTTGTATTCTTTTTCAATGGCGGCTACCTGCGCATCACGAGCCTTTTTAAGCTTTAACTGCTCTGCAATACGTGTTTCTTCTTCCTTCCAAGGTAATACCAGATCAGGAATCTTATATGAACCAATAGTACGGTCATTAATGCGGGTCATGATCTCCTGCCCTACATCAAAACGCTCTAAGGCAATACGATCTATTGACGGAATATTGACTTTAGCATCAGCTAATAACCCGAAATCATTAAAAGCCTTAGGGTTGGCTCTAAATATTGCCGCTAAAAGCTGTTCGTTGGTTAAGGCTCCAAAATCATCAGGATGTGCTCTATTTAAGAAATGATATAAAAGCTCACCTTTATTTATGGTTATAGTGTGATCAACCTTAGTTAAATCAACTTTTGGGATTGTTGGGGCATCAACGGCAATATCGGCAGGGATTTTTGGGAGAACGCAAGAGACTACTTGAGTAACCTTAGAAGTTTTTGTCTTAAGTTTGCTCTTGGATTTTGAGGATTTATCAGAAGATATGGAAGATGCAACAGTTATTCTCTCATAAGGTGAATCTTCTCTTTTAATGCCACCAGGTCCACGAATCTCCACACTCTCATCATCAACCAATCCAGGTAATAAATCATCAGCATAAGCAATAGTGCTAATTGGCATTGACAACAACACCAACATTACCGAACATGATAAAAAGTTCAAGCGCATAAAATCACCCCAAATTGGCAAAAATTTTCCGATAAAAATACCCTATAATATCAATACGTCAAAAAAATCACTTTCTTGATATTCTAATAGCAAAAAATATGCTCACACCACATTTTTACTTAAAAAAATAATGTCACGTTCTTATATTTAACCATATTTTTTAAATTTTTACACAAAATTATAACAAAAACCTACTAACTTTCATTAGTAGGTCCAAATTCATATTTTTAAGCAATTACTTGCATACCTTTTATCTATCAAACCAGACTATTACTAATTGCTTTGCTGCTTTAATAGATATTCTTTGCGTTTATCTAATTGGGTCTTTAATGCTAAATCGTATTTTTCCTCTATATTTAAGGATGGCATCATGGATAAACGTAGTTTTACCCCCTCTTTTGCAAGATACTCAGTATAAGTACGAGAATCTTCCAATAAGAGCTGCTCCACTGTTGGAATAACTAATTGCTTATTGGTAAACGGAAACATCGGTCCCTTAGTACTAAAAGAACCTGGGTTTTTACGGTATAACCCTGCTAAAAACATTTCTTTAGTAATACCATTTTGTACATAGGTATCATTATATAAATCATGCAATATTCTACGAATGCCTATTCCCGGTTCTATGGTATAAGTACCGGCGCTTGCCTTCATATCAACTTTTTTAGGTAAAGGAATAATATCATCTAAGCTCTTATCATAAAGCATCTTATCGGTAATAGCGATTTTTTGGATAGAAACAGAAGTATCAGTATTTTCTTGAGTAAAATCTTGAGCACCCTCATTATCTGCTGCTAAAGATACCTTTTCAGCAGACTGCTCTTTTAACTCATCATTCTTATCAGTGGCCTGAGCAAGTACTTTATCTCCCCCTTTACTTCCCTCTTTACTTAATTCCTTACCTTCTTCCTTTAAGGTATTCTCATCTGCCTCATTCTTAGCAATTAAAGTATCCTCTTTCCCCTCTTCCTTAAGCTGTTCTTGCGCTACTTCCTTAATAGTTGCCTGTGAATCTTTTAAAGCAGCATCTTTAACAGTTAAAGAAGGACTGCCATCTTGTGCAAGCTCTTTATCATCGTTATTTTGAACTACGGCAAGGCTGGTATCAGCACTAACTTCTTGAGCCTGCGGAGAAGCTTCTTGTGGTTTCTCTGCTATAGTCTGAGCCTCTTTTTCTGCTACATCCTCAGCTATGCTCTCATCTTCCTCAATAGTAGATGATGCCTGCTGATATAAAACCTCTGGTACCAACTCTGCAGCCCTAGGGAGTTTTTGAGGTTCTGCAAATTCTACTGAGAACTGATCTACCTCTTTGGCTAACTGCGCAATAGGATCAATAAAGTCAGTTGCTAATGAGGTTTCTTTGGCAGATTTTTCTTTAACTTTAGTATTTTCTTGTGCTTTAATGTTCTCTACCTTTTTAGTAGTTTCATTAAGGTTAGACTCTTTAGGTTGAGATTTAACTTCTTCTGGTAGTTTTTGCTCGTTTTTAATCTTAAGCTCTTGAGTTTTAGTGAGTTGTTCCTCATTTGGCAGAGTACTATCCTTAGGAACTTTATCTTGTGCTAAAGCTACCTGAGTAGTTAAGATCAAACATATTGCCAATGATAATGATTTACCGCTCATACCAAAACCTACCAAAAACATGGTTACACATTTTTTATTTAATTACTGCAATGATTTATTTACCATTTGCTCATTGTAGCGTAATAGTACTTTATTTAGTAAATTTATTACACCTTTACCTAAAATTTTAAGTAGATTTGTGATTTTAAACTAATTAATCCCAAACCCCTTTCCCAAAATAATTACTGCACTATCCTCCATTTACTTTCAGCCACATCCCTATAAAACTCACATCCTGGACCTAATCTGTTTCCTAAGCCATAAGCACTTAAGAAATGTTCAGGATTTAAAGGTTGAATGGCTAAAAACTAAAAAATTCAAGACCTGAAAACCTGCAAAAATAAAAGTAGCTAAAGTTTAACGTGCTGTAATATCCTCTTTAGCTACTTTTGGGTTTCTTACATTTGGGATTTAGCTTTTGCTTAAGTTTTTTACTTAAGTTTTTCTCTAAACTTCCCCAATTTTTAAGCTATTACCTTAATCCTTCTTTTTAGTATCTTTGGTAGCAAACTGGGAATTTTTATCTTTAGTATTATCTGCTTCATTTTTGCTATCTTTAGCAGGAAATGGTAATAACTCTTTAATTGGGCATTCAATCTCAGTGCGTAATTTACCTAATAGAATATTGCCTTTATTTAAGATTTCAGGTGTTAAGTTGGCAAGACGCTCATCATTTTCTTTAAAGCTGTACATATTAGCAGGAGCTCTTTTTGCACATTCCTTGGCAAGTTGATTCCATGCATAAGCCTGCGCCTCATCAAGTACCCCAAAAGTTGTATCTAAGAAAGTACTTGCATAGATACCTTGGGCAATAATATCCCCCATATAAGCCAAGTTCTTAAGGTATGGCTCAGCTAATGCTTTATATTCAGCCTCCTGATACTGCATATAAAACTCATAAAGCTTCCAATTTGCCATACCTTTATAATCGATAGAAGCCTTAGGATCATTTATTACTTTTTCATAATAAACCCTGGCATTATCAATTGATTTTGGTTGTCTTAAAGCTACTCTTTCAGGTGGAAGAAGTAAACTACCATACTCTAAGGCAGCAAGAGGCATTCCCTTATCTGCTAAACCTTTAAGAGTATCAACCTCTTCTTTGGTAGTTAATCCTACAATTTGTTTACGAGTAAGAAGGTAACGCAATACCCCTTCATCAGATTTATCAGCAGCAAGGTCATCCAAGAAACGGATTACATAAGGATTTAATTGCTTTTTCTCGGCTTTTTCAACTGAATACTCAGTTATTACATACATAGACTTTGCATCCATGTTTCCAGCTTTACCAGCTAAAAACATAAAATGTCTATAAGTCATCATATCACGCGCCAAAGTAAATGTTGGAGTTTGAATCCCTGAGATATGCCATAACCCAAATAAATAATGTAACTTAGGGTTATAATCAGATGCTTTTGCTTCTGTTAAACACTCATTATAAAGATTTTTATCCAACTGATACTTTTTTAGATCAGAAAGACAATCTGCTAAAGCATTCCCTGAAAACATTGAAACTGCACAACAAAATGCCGTCAAAGCAGCTAATCTTTTAAAAACATTAACCATTGATAAATCCTACTTATAATGTTAAGAGCCTTAGATTACCTTTTTTACCTTAAAATACTGAAAGCATAAGGTGATATTTATTATTCAAAATTGATAATAAATATTAAACATATTTATAACAAAATGCAAAAACAATACTTAAATTCCACTAACTTAGGCAAGGAGTATCACATTTTAAGGAATTTACTATTACACAACTCCTAAAAAATCATTTAGCCACCATTTTTAAATCCTGTAAAAGACCTATAAGCTCTTTACTGATAAACAGCCCCACTGCAAGAGCGAAAAAATTTACTTTCATAAACTAATACAAACGAACAAAATACATATGTAAACTTTTTAATGTAAACAAGGGTATTTTCAAGAGTATCAGCGATCTGTTTATATTTTTTCATCAAAAAAATGAACAAAAACGTGATAAGTCTCAAAAATCACAACACTAAAAAAAACAAACAACCAAATTTAAAAAATAACTCCTGTATAATTCGTTCGAAATTGTTTTAAATAAACAATTTTAAGAAACACAAATAAAAACAATACATGTAATTTTTATTTATAAAGTAAGAATGAACATTTCAGAAATGGATAATTATAATAAAATGAATATTGAACTTAAAAAACTTGCTGCAGTAACTTTTGCGGCATTTATGATGGCATCCTCTCTTTCAGCTTGTGGTGGCAGTAGTAGCAGTGATAGCAATAGTGGTAGTGATAATTCTACAACAGCACCTGATAATACAGAAACTCCAGCAAATCCTGACGAACAGTTACCAAACCCAGCCGTAAAGCCCCAAGCTTTAGCTATGGGGATATAAGGCATTCTCAAAAAATTTAAAATCTATTG
>CALXYT010000052.1 GCA_944393045.1 uncultured Succinivibrionaceae bacterium
AGATAGAGATTATAATGCTAGTTTAAATATTTATAGAGTTGGGGCATCAACTCTTAGAGGAGAATTTGTAAGACCTGCAAAAGTAGGCTAGATTTGTTGATACTAGAAACCCCCGCATTTATGCGTGGGGAGTATGTCATAAGAATGCGCTATTAACCTCTTAATTTTTAAGGTACTGCGAGCACTTAGACTTTCTTTAAGTGATTTTTTTATTACTTCATGCTATATTATTTAACAGGGGAATGTAATTAAAGAACTAGTTATTGGATAAGTACATAATTATGAAACATGCTCTATTTATAAAAATAAGTTTAATGACCATATTTTTATCATTTGCAGCTAATGCCTTCGCTCTTAGTGCTGATGGTTTTTACACTAAAAGTGAATTAGAGCAGATATATGAGAAGAAATATAAAAGTAAAATCCCATATGCATTAGGTACTGCCACAGTAACTGAGGTTTCATTTGCTGAAGACGGCACTGTTACAGTAACTGGTATTATTGACCCTTTATACTTTAAAATGCCAAAAATGGTAAGAATCCAGCTTGAAAGTGAAGGTTTGAAGCGCCTGGAAAAATCCTACTGCAAAAAAGTCAAGAAAAAACAAACTGTCAGTAAGATTCGTGAAATTGTAGGTATTTTAAAGACTGAACAAAATAAGGTTGAAAGAACCCTAGAGTTCTCACCTGATATGTGTGAGGAATAAACATATGCGCCCATTTGCCTATGTTCCAAAGTCTAAGAACATTCATAAAATCATTTATACTTTTCTAGGTATTGTTGGATTTATCTTAGCAAATCATGCTGCAGCCGGCGATGATCCAGCACTCAAAGCCCCTTCTTTAAATATTGATGTTACCGACTCACAAAATGCTATTGATGCCTATGAAGAAAATGAGGATAACAACCTTCTTTCCAATCAAACTACTGCTGATGATATAGACTCACAAGTAGTAGATGTTATTATTACCGACTCTGCTAAAGAATCAGCCAAAGAAACTACTAAAGAATCATTAGAGGAATCATTACTGTCTAATAAGCATAATTTATCTTCTTTAAGTGGTAATGATAATGATTACAAAAACATCACTGAAGATAGCGATAATAAAGAGCAGCCTCCTTCTTACATGCAAAGTTCTGCTGAAGAGATTAAAAATGTAATTGCTAATAAGAAAGACAGTAAAGCAACTCAAAATGAGAATTCAAATGCAAAAACTAATGTTGTAGGAAGCGTAGGTGCAGATGCAGGTGCTAATATAAGTACTACCGTGGATGCAGGTGTTGGTAGTGATACCAAACTTAATAAAACCAACAATCTAGCCCAAACTTTAAAAAAAGATACTCCTATAAAAGACCGAGTAAATTCTACTGAACATCCAGCCCCTATCAGCGCTAAAAACACCATCCCTAAAAATGAGGGTGAAGATAACACCTCTTTAGCAAGTAAACCACTTTCTGACAGTAGAAGCTTAAATGGTGTTTCTAATAAATCCTTAAATGCTAATGAATCTAAAAATAAAACTCATACAAAAGAAGCTTCTGGCTTAGAACCTGCTGCCTCTAATGAGGATGAGGTTGATACTTTAAAAAACCATGAAAATCCTAATGATTTAGATATTGAGAGTTCTACCTCTCAAACTGAAGCCTTAAATAAAGCCTCTAAAAAATCTTCCCCTCTAAAAAATTTAAGTGAAGATTTAAAGGATAAAGTTAAAGCAAAAACTTCGCAGTCAAAGCTTAGTGATAATAATGGTGATTCAGGTTCTAATGGTGATGCTTCAGATGAGGTTACTGATGCTCGTGCAAATGATGCTGCCTCTTATAAAGCAGATAATGGCAATGAGGTAAGTAAAGAAGTTACTGCCTCCAAAAAGAAGGTAGAGGATAAACTTACCTCAAATAGTAATGTAAAAGAAAGTTCTTTATCTTCTGGCAAAGCTGCCAGTGCCACCCGTCAGGATGAAAATACAGTTAATACTGATAAAGCTCAGGATGCAAAGCAGGTAGCAACTAACAAGGATAGTTCCATTAAAAGCGCTAATAATGCTTTAGGGGAAAAGAGTATTACCGAGAATATCTTATATAAGCATAAAAAAGTCTCTAAGAGGCTTTATACTCCTTCTTACTTAAAAAATATGTACTTACCATATTTTAGAAGTATCTATGAATTACCACAGGAGCTAAGTCAGCAAACAGTACTGCGTACTGTTACTGTCTTAGATGAAAGTCCTGTACTAGTTTATAATATCGGGGTATCCGATGCGGTAGGACCATTAGATCTTGATGCGAGTGCTAATGATAACCGCATTATTAAGACTTTTTGTCAAATCACGCTTTCAGAGGCAATTTTACATCGCCTAGAAAGAGTAGACTTATTATTCTACCATGGTGATGATGTCTTCTTTACCAGATCCCTAACTGTTAATGATTGCCTGAGCAAAGATGGTTTTCTGATTGAGAAAAAGCTCTATAAAAAAGAACAAGATCGTTTAGATAATGAGTTTATCTATGCTTATGAACAACAGAAATCTCCAATGTTATCACTTGAATATTTGGCTAACCAATTTGTTCCTTATGCTATTGACCGTATTGGAGAGACCTTCTTCTCCTATGAAAAATCTCCTCAAATGACTCTTGAGCAAGATGGCTCAATAGCCATAAACTTCACTTATACCTCTCATAAAAAACGTTTACCAGAAGAAGTAAGTATTAAGAGAGTAAAACGCACTTGCGCAATCGGAACATATAAAAAGTTCTTACTGCCAAGAATCGTAGGTTTAACATATCGTTATATTGAACCTGATGGCAATATCTTTACTGAAGTTAAACTTAATAAAAATACCTGCGCTCTATTTAAAAAACCCAAAGAACAAAAGAAAGTAACAACACCTGTTAATGATAATGGTGGTGATAGTGGTAATGTGAGTGCTAATAATGTAAATGATAACAGTATTAGTGCTGCAAGTTCAAAAGTCGTGGTTACCTACGATCCTTTAGCTAAAGTTAATGCTAATAACGCAAACAATGCTCAAGGTATTGGTGTGAATGAGGTTAATGTATCAAACACTGTTTCTACCCCAAAAACTTAACTGCACATGTTATAAAAGAACAGATTCTAGTAGGAAAACCTTTAAAAGTTAGAACTAACAAGGTCTTTTAAGGTATCTACGGGAACCATTCCTTAACCTGCAGTTAGATTCGTGATATAATAAAGAATAGACGTATAGCTACTTTCACCTAAAAAACTGTAGTTAACTTTTAGGTTGGGCTATGTTTGTGGAGATATAACTTATTTACGATATATTAGGTTTTATTTTTTTATGAAGTTTGCTAATGTATTAAAGAAGTATTGTCTTTTACCATTCTGGATAATATTTTCTAGAAATACCTTTGCTGATCTGATTCTTATAAACGGCAGATTTATTGTATATATTTGTTGGGTAATTGTGTATTTTGCGCTTGCTCTTACCGTGGTTATTGCTATTTCTGCCAATATTTATAAAAACAGCCAACTACCTTTAATCGTTGCCCAATTACCAGAATTTACTATTACGCAAGATAATGAATTTACCTTAGCAGACAATCCTAACGCGGCTAATATGTCATCGTATTTTACTGATGATCAAGGTATTGAATATGTAGTAGTATTAAATGAAGAACAAGAACCTGTTATTCTATTTAATCCTTATAATGCTAATGTCCTGCATGAGCATAATCCTGCCGCTGTCGATAATGAAAACGCTGTATATGCAATTGTCTTTAGTAAATATATAAACTTTTATCATGGTTCAGAATCAATGAAAGTTGATTTATCTTCCTTTAATTTCCCAAAAGATACCGTTATAACCCAAGATGATATTGCATTTAACTTAAATATTCTAATTACTTTTTATTTACCATTTGCGGTCTTTATAGGGTTAGTAATAGCTTTAGGGGCAATATATCTAAACATGATCCTGTTTTTACTAATAGCAGCTGTAATTATCGACTCTATTATAATGAAGCATATTGTATTTAGTACCTATCAGCTTAGAGCTGCCGTTTATGCAACTACTGCCCCATTCTTTTTATCAGCGCTTGGGGTGTTATTCCTCTTTTTAGGGAATGAGGAAATTGCTAAAGCATTGAATAATAGTTACATTTGGGCAATTGGTATTATCTATTTGATCTTTGGGTTTAAAGATTTACATCCAAAGTTCTATTTCATAGCAGGTCTTTTAACTAATCCGATTAAACTAGGTGGCATTTGCTATAAAAGGATCTTACCTGAAGATTTTATCTTCATGAATGATGAAGAACGTGATAAATTTTATGATACAAAAACTCTACCTAAGAGCTACTTGACACGCCGTCAATTTTACGATGTTGATAATGCATTCTTAACAATTAATGCTCAAGTATCATATGCAACACAACAAGGTCTTAGTTCTAAAGAAGAAAAAGCCTTACAATTAGCAACTCCGAGTTTTGAGGAAGTGGTTCCTAAAAAATTTATCGATTTAGCCGCTGAAAACTTAAAGCTTATTGAAGCTGATCGTCAAAAACTAAAAGAAGATTATGAAGAAATCTGGGGAATAACAGAAGCCAGAAGATTTTGTGAAGAGCGTCAAGCACGTTTAAAAGCTCAGCAAAATAATGCCGAAAATTCTGATAGTAAGAATGATAGCAATAGCAGTAATACTGCTGATGCTTCTACCAAACAGCAAGATAGCAGTAAAAACGATAACAACAATAACTCTGATAAAGAGTAAGTTATTGATGCAGTTAGAGGAAACTTTTACGGAGTAGGAAAAGGCATTTCCTTTTGGTTTTCAGTAGGTTGGTTTTAGATTTACTCAGCTGTTTTTTAGTTTCAGTTATTGATTTAAAGTTTAATTTGATTTTCAGTTAAGTTTAAAAAATCCCACTTAGTCTTATTTTTGTCAAGTGGGATTTTTTTTGTTTCTTTGTTTTGGGGATTACTCAGATTGTAAGAGCATGTGCTTTCTATCCAGTAGTGGTAGGCTACCATTTTCTTTTAAGTAATCAAGCACTAAGTCAATATCCTTTTTACCAGTCGGAATTGGTTGCTCGCGAGAGAGTTGCTTATAACCATCTTTACCAGAAGTCAAGTACTCAAAGGTTGCCATGCGATAAATTTTATGAGGAATAATTAAATCATAGCCCTCAGCTGTTTTTATATAAACCTCTTTAACTGGACTTTTACCACTCTTTTTAAGTTTTACAACTAAGTTAGTACCACAAGGAACACCACCGTCTCTACTGTCAAGATCGCCTCTTACGTAATCAACTACCTGATTGAGTAACCTAATTAACTCATCACCTCTAATATCAATAAGCTTAATTTCATTTTTAAAAGGCATTAAGTTTGATAAGGCATAAAGGGTAATATCACCTTTATTTAAATGCGTTCTAAAGGCACCTGAGTTTGCTATAAAGATATCAGCATCAACTGCATTTAACATTACCTGCCCTATTACCTGACAGGTTTCAGATCCTTTATTCTCAAAGTTCTCTTTAATACGGCAACTATCTGAAATGCGTCTTACTGAGCAAAGATCCTCTTTAGCATAGCCTACAACTTCATTATAGATTTCATTTATTTTTGTAATATATGGCTCGAGTACTTTATCCATTTGAGGATCTGGCTTAGCTTTTACCAGCTCTTTATGCTCCTCAATTAGTTTTAAAACTACATCTTGGGCAGTTTTTCCTGGTGCTTTGCCACGATATTTACTGATGAATTTGGCACTATCTACCCAAACAGGCATATAGGGCTGACCTTCACACCTTATAACATCACCGTCTTTATTAAAGATAACCTTTAAATCACCAATTACCTTGCCATATTCATAAGCCTGCACAATACAAACGTTTTTACCTGATTTATTCTTCATTACAATAGGATAAGGACATTCAGGCTCTAAACCGTTTATCTTAAAGTTTGCACAAAGAGAATGAGAATCACCTCCGATAATCACATCAATATCATCAAAAAGTGCCGCATTTTTTATATCAAGGTTTACTCCTTCATGAGTAATAAGAACTTTATATTTTTGGGGGAGTTCTTTGGATAAATTATTTACTACACTTCCCCCTTCTAATATTCTCATATTGCGATCAGGTCTTGAACTTTTATAAATCTTCTTGGCATCAGTGATAGCCATAACAGCTACCTCATGACCTGCAATATCAGCAACATGAGACTTATGGATGTATTTATCAATAGAAGAATAACCATCAAGCTCTAAATTAGAGATTACTAATGTTGGAGTTGGTGGTTTTTCATCTAAGAATTTCGCAAAAGATGTCATGCCAGCAATACCATAATCAAACTCATGATTACCTAAAGTATAGTAGTCAGTACCAAATATAGCATAAACTTCAGCATCAGCCTTACCTTTAAAATTATCGTAATTAGCGGCATTTCCGGTAATTTGGTCACCTGCTGAAATTACTAATAAGTTAGGATTTTTTGCTCTTTTTTCTTTTATGATAGATGATAATGCTGATACCCCACCAATATTTACCTTAATGCGTCCATCTTTGGTGATAAATATTTGAGGTATTGGCGATAAATATGAATGAACATCATTAACATGCAAAAACTCTAAGGTCAGATTATCACTCTCCCCTGATAAACCAGAGGAAGTTTTTGGGGTAGCTTTGGTGACATCCAAACCTGCATTAGCACTATATGAAACTATGATAGAACTAAGCAAAAGTAATCTGATAAAGAGATTTTTAAACGTTCTCATATGCATATCATTTCTTGCAATTTTGTTGTTTGCTCTTAGTTTTAAAGATTTAATTCCTTCTTATTCTAAGCTTAGCTTTTAGTTTAATCAACCAAGCTTAAATACTTATCGCAAATAACTTGATGTTAAAGTGATCTTTTTTAAAGTTTTTAGGAGTGTTACATATTTCTTTGCATAGTTTTCCTAAAATTAGTCTTACCTAACAGTTGATGCCCTTCAATTATGCGATAATGCCCCAAATCGAAAAGAGCAAATTGGCTTCTTTTCAAATTCTTGTGTTAAATTTTACCTCTTAAGATTACCATGAAAACCCCAAAACTTCTTACCTACTCATTAATAGCTACTTTAAGTTTAATGTTTGCTGCTCAGGCAAATGCTCAGGACCAAGTAAAAAAAGCAATTCCTTTCAAAGAATATTTAGCAAAAACAGAACCTTCTACCTTAAAAGATGAACAACTATCCTCTATCCCTATTGGAACATATGGTAATGGGTGTATTCGTAATGCCTATCCAGCAAAATTTGATCACCCCTATTACCAAGTGATTCGCCCTCAGAACGATCGCTTTTATGGCTCATCATCAATGTTATCGTTTTTAGATAACCTTGCAACCAAAACTCATAACGCAGGATTACCAATACTCTTAATTGGTGATATCTCCTTACCTTTAGGAGGCTCATTTGCCCGTAGTAATCATGCAAGTCACCAAATAGGTCTTGATGTCGATATTTGGTTTAGAATGGTACATAAACGCCTTAGTACAGAAGAACTTAAAAAACCCTGGGCTTTAAATATCGTAAAACCAAATTTTTTAGCGGTAAATAACTATTACTCAAAAAACATCTACACTTTAGTAAAACTTGCAGCAACAGATCCGCAAGTAGACCGCATCTTTATTAACCCTGCCATAAAAGAAAAGTTATGCCTTGAGGCAACAGGTGACCGCTCTTGGTTACGTAAAGTGCGTCCTTGGTGGGGACATAATGCCCATATGCATGTAAGATTACTTTGTCCAAGCGATGCCAAATTCTGTAATAACGCCCCACCAATTCCTGGTACAGGCGATGGCTGTGGTAAAGAGGTTACAGCCTGGCTTGATGATATTCGTTACCCAAAACCAAAGAAGCCTAAAAAAGCGAAACCTAAAAAAACTACTCCACCAAAGTTATGCTTAGAGTTATTTGCCGAGCAGAAAGCCAACCATAAACGCTAAGGTTTTTGATGTTTAATTTGGGAATTTAATTTATTAAGTACTAAGTTTATTGGGGCGTTTTTATGGGGTTTGGATTCCCCAATAAACTTGAGCCTTTATAAAATGATATTTATTAAGTATGTTAAATAGGTTTCGCAGATAAGGAAGGTTTAGTTGCCTTTATTCTCTTCCTTTTCTTCTACCTCAGTTTGCTCTAGGATTTTAGCAGCTGCCAGCTCTGGCATTTGGGCACGAGCAACATTCTTTTTGGCAAAAAGCTCTGTTACCTCAGAAAGAGTCTGCTTTGGAATATCACGGTAGAACATAAAGGTGTTACGACCGTTAGCCTTAGCTACGTATAATGAAATATCGGCATAAGTTAAAAGCGTCTCAAAATCAAAGCCGAATAAGTCAGTACAGCATACGCCACAGCTACAAGTAACCTCAACTTCTTTTGAGCCATCCTGCGTCTGGTAGGTTTGTCTGATTTTTTCAATTAACCACTCTACCTTATCATAGATAGTGCCATGTGGAATGTTCTTTACAAAAATGCAGAACTCATCACCCCAGAAGCGGGAGATAATATCGTAATTGGAAAATATTACACGTAACTTATCAGCCACATCACAAATTACCTTATCGCCAGTGGTATGACCTAATATCTCATTAACCTTCCCAAAATTATCTAAGTCAATAAATACTAAGGCATGGTTTTGGTTAGGAAGAGCTATAAGCGCATCTTTAACAAGTTGTACAAAAGCCGCCTGATTATAAAGCTTGGTTAAAGGATCAAGCTTGGTTTTTTCAATTAACTTCTCACGCTCTAAGATAATATCATCGACATTATGTATCGCTCCAAATATTATCGATACATTATCATTGGCATCCTTTAAGCCGTAGATATGCAGTTCGCACCATACAAAGCGGTTTAAAGTCTCGTTTTTGACTTTTATGGTAATGCATTCAAGTTTGCCGGAATTCTGGACATTATATAATGCCTCTAAGAACTTAAGGGCATCTTCATTTAAAAGCGTCCAACTATTCACAAAAACCTGCATCTTAGCTTTTTCAGAAAGTGGTAATTGAGGAGGTAATTTCCAGCCTAATCTATTCTCAAAGGAATCTGATACTTTAATATTCTCAGTATGTAAATCCATTTCAAAGTATAAATCAGTACTTTCTTTATAGAAGATTTCGTTTCGTTGCGCCTCAATGCTTAATCGCTCAAGAATCATCTTATAGTTAGAATTATCCTGTATTATCCCATAAATCTCTTTTTTACCATCAATATTTTTACCAAATGTGCAGTTAAGAGTTACCGATACATATTCACCATTAGTTTTTAAGAGCTCTAAGGCAATGCCATGCATAGCCATACCTTTAGTGAGCATGTTATTTATTGTTTGGGTATACTTTGGGTGAATAAAAGAGATAAACTCACAGTATCTTCTTGATTTAAAGACATCTCGAGATGAACCAATAATCTTTAAGAAACCATCGCTTGCATAAAGAATGGTTAAAGTCTCATTAGCTTTTAATACAACCGTGGCTCCATCGATATTACTTGTTATATTCCATAAACGCTTTTCCCATAAGCTTACGCGTTTTATAACTTTACGTTTAATGATAATAATATAAATTCCAAGTGCTATTAAAAGTAGAATAGTTACAGCAGTGATTCTTACAATATAGCGATACTTATATAATATATCCTCAAAAGTCTGCACATACTTACTATTTTCCAGATGGTTATTCAAATCCATCATGATAGTTGGCTTATCAACTCTATTTATTGCCTTATTTAAAATAGATGTAAGCGCTATATCAAAATTTCCTTGCGTATCAGGAATCATTTCATTTTGGACATAACTTTCAGTTGTGATACCAGGTAAAATCTTAATATCGGCATTTTCAGGTTTTTCAAGTAATGGCATCATGGAATATCGATTCTCAAGTGCTACATCAATTTTACCTAGTCTAATATTATGAATTACCTCCTCAATTGAGGCAAATGGTATAAATGAAAAATTCGGAAAACGCTTCTGAAGCATTTCACGATTATAAGAAGATGCCCCTACTGTACCAACTCGCATATGCAAATCATAATCGATAACGGTAGATTCTTTACCAAAGAAATACTTATAGTTTACGACATAAGGAGTGGTAAATAATGATGACTGGTAGCTAAAGTTTTTAACCAAGTTCTCAACACCTGCTACAACCTTTACCTCATTTGCTTGCAGGAACTCTAATCTTTTTTGGTTATCAAAAATTAGTGGTAGTTCAATAAAGTTAAACTTTAAACCTGTAATCTTGGCAATACGCTTAAATAAATCCTCTTCAAGACCTATTAATTTACCATGTTCATCTATATACGAAAAAGGTGGATATTCTCGTTTAAAAGCCACATTTATGGTTTTTGCTTGCTTGATATAATCAAGTTCTTTTTTAGTAAATGGTAAAAATACCAGTGATGGATAATATCTGTAATTTAAATTATAGATAAATTGCGGATCCCCTATTCTCATTGTGCGAATGGCCGTATCTACCAATTCCTTATAAGCAACAGCATTTGGGCTAAAAAGATAATATCTGGGATTTACCCCTAATACTGCTAAAAGCTTTAAATTATCAGTTTTATTGCCTGCATGAGTTACCACAGCATCAATAACACCTGCATATAAAGCTTCAAAGAGCGCATCTTCATTCTCAAATTCAATCAGTTTGGGAGTAAAAGAATGAATAACCCCTACATGAGCAAGGTTTACATGGTGATGACTATTTTTTAAGATACCAACCTTTATCTTATCAAAAGACTTATAATCCTCAAATACCAATGATGAGCGATTAAGGGTAATAAGAATTACATATTCCTCCCCAAAAGTCTGTAAGTTAATAACTTTTTGGCGGGAAGATAGATTTTGTTTAGCAATATAAGAACTTACATCCTCAGCTGTTAAAGGCGATAAAATATCTATTTCATTTTTAGCTAAGGCTTTAAGAGCATCTTCTTTATTTTTGTACTTAATAAAGGTATAGCGTAAATCCATTACTCTTGCTAAAGCATTAGTAATATCAACCCCTAAACCTGAGATACTCCCATCCAGGTTATAATCGTAATACTGCTTTATAGGATAAGAACCTACCCTTATAACATGATCTTTTAGTTCAGAGACTGGTACATTACTTAGATTCTTTGGAGTAATACCGGAAGGAGTGATAATCTCTTTTGGTTTTACATTGGTGCCTAAAGTCGGATCTGCTAAATTTAATGACTCTTCTGGTTGCGGCTCAATTCTGGCAATTAGAGTCTCTTTATTTTTTAGGTTTAGGGCATTTGAGTTTTTGGTATTTAAGGTGTTGGAGTTTGAGATTTTATTACCACTTTCATTATTTCCTGTACCCTTACCTTTACTTAAAGATAGGTTTTTAGTTCCTATGGTTGCCTCAATGTTTACATTTTTTAAATCATGCTCATCCCTACTTGGTATATCTTGCGCATAAGAAGTTCCTAAGGAGCCGCAAAGTAAAGATACTACAAAAGTTAATGTAACTAAAGTTAAGTTGCAATGTGAAATCTTGGAAAAAAAAGAGTGCTCTTTTTTCCAAAAAATTGTGATAACTCTTCTAAGATTTGTAATCATTCAGACGCCCTTAGTAGCCTTAAATCTACAAGATAAAACTTGTTGTTAGCAGTAGGTAGAAAGTTAATAGTAATAATTAAAGTTAAAACAACCAATAACATTAAAAGCTTAAAACCAAAGTTTGCAGGATTTAATTAAGCCTTATAACTTTTTTATGGAGGGATAATAGTGCCTTTCTGAGCTTTTGAAACTTAGTATTGCCGGCACTTTTGGAAGAGTTTCAGCTTCCGTAAAAGGCATTTTTATGTGAGTTTATTACTTAAGTTAAGGTTAGTATGTTAGCTTTGCTTTTTAGGCAAGGCTTTTCAGTATTGGTTCAAGGTTCTCGAGCTTTTTAGTATTTTTTTCTTATTTCTTATTTTTGAGATTTTTATTATTTTTAAACCAACCTTAAATAAGTATAAATCTAGTATTATCCCTAAAAAAATATTTAAGCATAAGTAAGCTATATGCCTTAAATCTTTCTTGTTTCTGGCTTTTGTTATTTTTATGTTTTTATCTGTTTATTCTTATGTTTTTTTACTTTTAAGCTTTATTATTTAAAGTATTTATAAATATCCTACTTTAATTTTGCATACTTGTCATTTACTTTGGTGTTAGACACCTCCCAAAAATTGCTAAATTTAACACATTTGCAAACATTTTTACCAAACCCAGCCGTAAAGCCCCCTAGCTTTAGCTATGGGGATATAAGGCATTCTCAAAAAATTTAAAATC
>CALXYT010000053.1 GCA_944393045.1 uncultured Succinivibrionaceae bacterium
TTTGTAAGACCTACAAAAGTAGGCTAGATTTGTTGATACTAGAAACCCCCGCATTTATGCGTGGGGAGTATGTCATTTATCATAATGTACAAGAGTCTTTTATGGATAGTAAAGTTGTAACATCTTTCCCTCCAAAAAACTAAAAAGCATTAATGCAGGTATTTGATAGAGTTTTAAAAAATAAACTTAAAAAAAGCAGCTAAGTATTTTGGGAAGATTACCTTGTTCTTATGCATGATGATGAATGAAAGTATTTCATTGCTAAAAGTAAAAAGCAGGTTATAGTAATAATTATGGTGTAATTTATGGTACATGTAATAAGGAATACCAAATCTTAACGAATAATACGTAATTTCAATATAAGCAAGTAGTAAAAATGGTTCTTCTTATAATATTTCTTATAGTACTGATAATTTTTGGGTACTACCTTTTAGTGCGCAGTAGTATTGTAAAAAAGGGAGGATTCTTTAATGATTCTTCCCTTTTAGAGTTACCGCAACTTGATTTTTTAACAGTAAATGGTTGGAGAATAAAGTATAGCAAGAATGTTAAGTACGAGCTTTTTCATAAAGACTTAGGCTCAATTACTATTGAGGTAGATATTATTGCTAAAAGAAATGCTGAAAGTGTTATTACTGAAGAGCAATTAGCATTAGCTAAGAAGAAAACCCCAGATAATGCTAATGACAATAATAATGATAAAGCAAAGGGGAACGATAACAATAATAACAGTAGCAATATGGAATCTGCAGTAAAAATAGGAGAGAAGCAAAGTTATTTAATAGCAAAAAGAGATAATAGAGTACCTGACAGCTACATGGTTATTAGTGCACTTGATATTATCGATGCTACTGCAAAAACACTAATTCTTACCTTTATGACTCCTAATGAGGATGCTTACCAAAAAGCAAACGCCTTTTTACAAAGCTTTTGGGAAAAATTTACGATTACTAATGCTAATAATATTACTGAGCGTAAAGAGGAAAACAGTAATCGCAAAGCTGATAGGGGTAATAGTAACTCCTATTACAATTTACCTTTTGCCTATCAGAGGTTAATTACGTATTTAACGTATTACTTTAAGCGTGATAGGGATTAAAGCATAAGAAAGAGTGTTTTCTGTACTTTATTCTATTTTATTTCTGGTTTAAAAAGGTTTTTCATTAAGGGGGCCTATTAAGCTCATTTCACATCTTACGCAGTTAAACTTAAGCTTAAAGTATTTATTTCCAATAGCTATGTAGAGATCTTGTGCTTTAGCGTTATGATATTTAGGGCAGAGGTTAAAACAGTATCTTAAGCAGTGCTTTGACACTAACACTTCTCTAGGCTCATTTCCTTTATCGTATTCATAAGCCATAACAGGGTTACTTATTCCATGTTTCTGGTAGAACTCAAAGGCTTTTTTATTGAAGATATTAGTCTTAAAGCCTAAGTTCTGCTCTGATTCTGGGATAGGTAAAGATGATTCGATATTAATGCCTGGTTTTTGTGTTCTTTTAATATCTTGCTTAGTTTTATTGAGTCCTGCAATTACTTCACGGCGTAATTCATTAATAATACTTACTGGCACAAAATGCTCAAAAGAAAGCTCTAAATTAAGCTTCTTAAGCTCATAGACGCTATCACCAAGTCTTGCTAACTTATCTTTTAAGGTGGTGGTTAATTTGTCTGTTGAAGAAGCTTTTTGAGGAATGATTTCTTTGCGCACTTTATAGGTGGTATCAGTTTCGTCAGTGCCAGTTAAAATAACAGCATTATCTTCTTCAGAATAGCTTAATGTTAAATCAAGTTTGCGAGTAACCGGTTTTTTACCTTGGAGTTCTTTTTCAAATTGCGCATCTTTATTGCGATAAAAGACAGTGCCTTTTTTAATAGTTGGCAGTACCTGAAAAATCTCTGCTTTATTGCCATTAGCCACACTAATTCTAAAGCCATCAAGCGTACCATTAGGCTGATAGTAATTTAAAGAATCGCCATTATGTAGTTCTATGTCTTTATTTAGCTCTAATGTTAAGGAATGAGTATTATTACTGATAAGTGTGCCTATTGGGCTTCCCACGAAACCAGGGGCTAAGAAATTGGCGTAATTATCCTTAATTTCATGAGTGTTGTATTCGGTAAAGCCTCGGTTAAAGCTTTTTTCAGGGTTTGGGGTAAAGGTAGTAGTCGTAACCCCAAAAGAAGTTCTTTTAATGTCAGTTCTCTTTGCGATAATAGCATCGATTTTTTTACGGTAATAAGCTGTAACATTACGGACGTAATTTATATCTTTTAATCGTCCTTCAATCTTAAAAGAACTAATACCTGCATCGATTAACTCTTCAAGATTATTGTTTTGATTTAAGTCCTTTAGAGATAGGAGGTATTTATTTTTAGCAAGAGCATTACCATTGGCATCGTAAAGTGATTGCTCAAGACGGCATAATTGTGCACATTCCCCACGATTAGCACTTCTATTAGTTAAAGCCTGGCTTAAGTAGCAACGTCCACTAATACCAACACATAATGCTCCATGAATAAACGCCTCAAGTTTAATATTAGTTTTAGCTTTTATCGCTTTAATATCGTTTAATGATAGTTCTCGAGCTAATACTACCTGATTAAATCCAAGTTCTTCTAAGAATTTAACTTTATCAGCTGAGCGATTATCTTGCTGTGTTGAGGCATGAAGCTCAATAGGGGGTAAATCTAAGCTTAAAATCCCCATATCCTGAATGATAAGAGCATCAACCTTAGCCTCATAGAGCATATAGATAATCTCTTGGGCGTATTTAAGCTCCTCATCAGTTAAGATAGTATTAAGAGTAACGTGGACTTTAGCGTTAAATAAATGGGCGTAATCACAAACTTTAGCAATATCCTCAATAGAATTGCCTGCATTTACTCGCGCCCCAAAAGAAGGTCCACCAATATATACCGCATCGGCACCACTATCGATGGCAGCTATGGCACATTCTAAATCTTTAGCAGGAGCAAGTAATTCAATAGTATGCATAATGGAGCCTAATGAGTTAATATCTTAAAACTTTTAATGTTATTTCTGTAAGTTTTTAATAGCTTTTTGGTAAACTTTATTATTTAGCATAAGCTCACAATGATGGCCTTTTGCTAAAATCTTACCGTTACTAATAAGCATAGCAGTAGCAGTGTTTGGTAAATCATCAAGATTAACCTTACTATTAGGGGCAATATTCTTATCTAGTAAGAAGATATGATTACCAACTAAGAACTTATCAAGATCATTTATGCTAAATTCTTTTGCGGTATGAACTTT
The DNA here is from genome assembly GCA_944393045.1 of uncultured Succinivibrionaceae bacterium. Taxonomy (GTDB): domain Bacteria; phylum Pseudomonadota; class Gammaproteobacteria; order Enterobacterales; family Succinivibrionaceae; genus HGM20899. The sequence goes on from CALXYT010000053.1 coordinate 3,278, forward strand.
ATATTTATCATTAAAATCCTTATCAAGATTAGCAAGTGACGGCACATCTGGATCTTGTGCTATTGGGTCATCAGGATTTACATTGGTATTGTTATCCTGATCCTTGTCTCCTTTTTTCTCATCTGCAAGTTTTGCGTTATAGAGGTTTGCATAAAAACCACCTTTAGCAAGTAGACTTTCGTGATTACCTTCTTCAACGATTTGACCGTCTTGAATAACAATGATTTGGTTGGCATTCTGAATAGTAGATAGTCTATGAGCAATAATTAACACTGTACGGTTTTTCATAAGGTTATTTAAAGCTTTTTGCACTACTAATTCTGATTTATTATCAAGTGCGCTAGTAGCCTCATCAAGGATTACAATAGGGGCGTTTTTAATAAAAGCTCTGGCAATCGCTACACGTTGTTTTTGGCCGCCAGAGAGTAAAATGCCTCGTTCACCAATTTGGGTATTTAAACCTTCTGGTAATTTTTTAATGAACTCCTCAAGGCAGGCATCTTTAATAGCCTGATTGATTTGCTCATCAGTAGCATGTTCATTACCGAGGATGATGTTCTCACGTAAGGTACCTTCAAATAAGAAGTTATCCTGGAATACATATGAGATAATGTTACGTAAGGAATCGATATCATATGTTCTAATATCTACACCATCAATTAAGATTTGGCCCTTATTGATTTCATAAAGACGTGGAATAAGGGCACAAACTGTTGATTTACCACCACCTGAGTTACCAACTAAGGCAATAGTTTCAGAGTTACTCACGCTAAAAGAAATGCCTTTAAGTATTTCTCTATCTTCCACATATGAAAAATGAACATCTTTAAATTCAATAGAGTTATTAATATGAGTAATATGTGGGAGCTTTTTACTTAACTCAAGCTCCTCTAAGGTAGAGGTATCAAAAATTTCATAGATTCTATCAAGAGCAATGATTGATTTTTGAACTTCAATAAAGTTATTCCCAATACTCTTTAATGGAGTATAAAGCATGATTAAAGCTGCGATAAATGAAACGAAGGTACCACTGGTAATGGTGCCATCTACAATCATTTTACCGCCAACAGCAATAACAATTGCGACACCAACAGCTGATACTACATGCATTACAGGAGAGAGCCAGTTGGTTTCACGAATAAGCTTAATGCCAAGTTTAGTAAAAAAGTTTGCCTGGTCATTAAATTTATCACTCATGATTTTACGTAAACCAAAAGTCTTTATAATTCTATTTCCCCCAAAAGTCTCATTATAGATAGTGAGCATTGAAGAGGAAGTAGCAATTGTCTTAGTCATTATTTTAGTGATTTTTCTGCGGACAATGCGCATTGGTAATATTAAAAATACTAATACCCCAATAGCAATTAATGATAATTGCCAGGAATTATAAATTAGCACACAAACTAAGGCTAAAGATGAAAAGAACTTGGTTAAAAAGAGTTTAATATTATTGATTAAACCAGTTGATGCAGCCTCGGCATCATTAAAATAACGCATGATAATAAGACCGGAGTTATTTTGGTCAAAGTATTTGCAATCCATAAAAAGAAGTTTGTTATAAAGCTTTTTACGGATATCCAAAGTGATTTTACTACCAACATAACCGTTTACTAAGTTTGCTAAGTAGATAAATAACCCTTGTAAGAAGGTAAAACCTACGATAATAAAAGGTACATAAGAAGAAAACTTAGCATCCTTATTTACCATAGCATTATCCATAAATGGTTTTAAAAACCAGGCAACGATTGCGTCTAAAGCACCGACAGGTACTGTTAGTAGAATACCTACTAATCCTAAAAACCAATATGGTTTGACAAAAGGGAAGAAGCGAGAGTAAGCGTTAAAGAAACTGGATTTTTTTAAAAATTTATACATATATGGGGGTATCTCTAAAAAAAATGACAGGATATTTTAATTTAAATATGGTTAATATTCAAGAAAGGATAAATCTTTATTGAGGATAAGTAGGGGATATAAAAATATAGGCATTTAAAAAAGGCTCACTTAAGTGAAAGTGAACCTTTAGGATGTTAAGTTGATTTTATAATTACATTTTACTTAGTTACGTGAGTATCTTCAAGTTCTGTATCATCATTCTTTAACTTAAAGCCTGCAACCTGTTCATTCATACTAAATGACAAGTCCTCAATTTTAGAAGTATAAGCACATGTTTCTTTTGCCTGTTCAGATACATGCTGTGAAAATTCAGTAATCTTCTGAATGTTTCTAGACATTTCAGATGAGGTAGCAGTCTGTTCTTCAGTAGCGGTTGCAATCTGAGTTATCTGAGAGTTTACTTCATTTACCTTCTGGTTAATTACATCAAGGGTAGTCTGAAGTGATTCAGCCTCACCTGCAATCTGTTCCATATGATGAACGGTATCGCTAATTGATTCACCAGCAGTTCTTACTTCTGCCTGAACATTGGAAATCATTTCACTGATTTCTTTGGTAGATTCACCGGTTCTTGCGGCAAGAGCACGAACTTCATCAGCTACTACCGCAAACCCTCTACCATGTTCACCTGCACGAGCAGCTTCAATTGCAGCATTTAATGCTAGGAGGTTAGTCTGAGATGCAATATCCTGAATAGTTGATATAATAGTATCAATCTTACCGGTTTCTTCACCAAGTTTGGCGATTAAGTTGGCATCTTCCATAGTCTTAGCGCTGTGACTACGAATATTAGCAACAGTCTGATGAACTATCTGCATACCTTCAGTTGCAAGCTTTCTGGCTTCATCTGAGTTTTGAGCAGCAATGTTACAGTTTCTGGCAACATCTTCAGATACTGAAACCATTTCTTCAGATGCTGCGCCTACACTCATAACCTGAGCTAATACATCATCAGAAGCTTTTGAGATATTCATGTTGGCTTGCTTTAAATCATTTGATGAGGCTGATAATGTTCTTGCATCAGCTGTAATCTTATGAATTAAAGTAATCATAGTGGAAACTAAAATCTTAAACTGCTTAGAGAAGTAAGAGATTTCATCAGAACCTTCAGCATTAACCGTAACAGTTAAATCACCTTCAGCAATCTTATTAGAAGCTGATGATAATTCAGTAATGCGCTTTCTTATACCTGATGAAATTGCCGTTAATACAATACCGTTCAAGAGTAAAGCAATTATTACAATTACAATTAATGATGTTGAATCAGTTGTACTATCGATATCAGTAAGAAGCTCTTGAGTTTTACTTTCAAGAGATTCAGTAAGATCATTGATTTCTTTTTGGACAACAGCACCAAGAGTGGCTAATTTCTTATTGATAATAGCATTGGCTGCTATAATTTGTTCATTACTCAGTTTATCATTCTGACCAAATGGGATTAGCTCTTTAACAGCTATAGTCTCATATTCATTGATATGTTCTTTAAGGTTAATGATAGTATCTTGATCTTTGTTACTTTGAAGGAATTTATTTTTTGCTAAAATATCAAGCTCTTCAAGCATTACTTTTTTAAGCTCAGTCATAGCTTGAAGTTTTTGATCTAAGCCTTTGTTCAACATAAAAGGAGTGCGAATAGCATTGATCCTATAATCCTTAAACTGTGCATCAAAATTGCCTAATGAGTCAATTGACGGTACAAGTGTTGTACCTACGTCTTCTGTTTCGACCTTTACGTTATTGTTTTGCACATAAGTGGTAATACTTATAATTAAAAGCAAGATAAATGTTACAGCAAACAACAGTTTAAAACTTGCTGCGATTGATAACCTACTTAAACTACCCATATCAAATTTCCTGATTAATTGTTATATTATAAATTTTGTCTTATTTGCAACACTGTAAATAACCACAAGTTGTAAATTCATACTACTTCTGTTTATGTATAGCATTGCAAAACTGTCCGTTATACGATCATCATTATTTAAGATGTGCTATCTCTATTGTTACCTATATTCAGGTAATGTTGCAAAGATATATTAGAGTTTTTAGGGAATATTCACACTTTATAAAACAAACATTTTTAAAACCTATACTTATATCGCAAAAATTACAGAAAATTTTCAAGGGAAATGTGATTTTTAGAGCCTTTTATGCCTGATAAAAAAAGGTTTTATAAATTAAATCACCATAATCTTGAGAGGGTAATGATTTGATTTTTAATAAGTTTAACAATTAGTATAAGTTTTTAACAAAATGTTTGCTAAGAGATTACCTAAAGTTTTATAGGGGGTGGGAGAAAATTTGGGGGAGGGAGCGTAAAGAAGTGAATTTTTTTAAAATTGCTTTTTAGTTTAATCTAAAAACTGTAACTTTATAAAAGGTCTAAGGCGCTATAAAGCAGTAAAAAACCCAGAAACTTTAGCGAATGAAATCTTGTAAAGATATATTTTCCATAGTTACTGAGTTTAAATGATTGGTTCCTGATTTAGGGTTATATATTTGGTTTGTTTCTGTTTACTGTGGACTTGTCTATAGTAATGATAACTGTTCAAGGCTTAGGCCTGATAGAGAACCACTAAGCACGCTTTCAATAACAGTAGGGGTGTTATATAGACCAATACCGCCACCAATGCCTACTGCAAAGGCGCTGATACTTTGTCTTGCTACACCTGCAACTATACCTACTAAAATCATACTACCGCAAACAACTCTACCTAAAGTACCTTGTATCCAGTCCTTAAGAGTATCCCAGACATCGGCAAACTCATCACCGCCAGTACCTGCGAAAATATCGGCAGAATAGGTAATTGCCAAAAAGCATATCCCTAACTTTAGTAGATCTGTGCGTGTTCTAAAAAAACTTAAGATTTGCTTTTGGCAAGTCTCAAGAGTGCATCTTGATACGATTTTTGGGTTGATTAGGGTATGGGTGTTATTCATAATTTACTCCGTAATGAAATGTTAAGTTTTCCAATTTTTTAAAAAAGTCACTCACTGACACCTACCTTTACTTAAAACGCTTGCATGAAAAACACTGCCGGCAAATGACTTTTTTAAAAGGTATACTTTAAAGCTTTGGTAATACTGCATCAGAAGAAGTACTTTGTGAGTGCTTTACAATATTGCCTCCTCGTTCCCAATGACTATTGCCTATATCAACGTACATAATTGGACGTTCATGTACAAAGTTTTGGTGATCCCTATAGGTATTAAACACAATAATAGCTACATCGGCAGGGGATCTTTTTATTTCAATACCATGTACGCCAAATGGATTATCGTTTTGGTTTGAGTAGCCAATAGAGCTCCCAATGTTTTGGTGAGTGCTATCTTTGTGAGACTTATGATCTGCATTACCAAAATCTTTAACCTCCGAAACTTCTTCAACCTCTGCCATACTTAGTTTATTTTTCAGTTCACTCTGTAACTTAAGTGTATGGCGATTAAGGTAAATATTGCGAGCACTTTGGCAACTTACCCCTTGTGGTAAACCACTACAGGAGTATTCCTCTGAACCAACACCAAGATTTGCACAACCACTAAGCATAAAACTTAAAACTATCGCAAGATTTGATGCTGTGAAGCTGGGGGATTTAAGCTCTAATATCGATGCTTTCATATGTGATTCCTAAAAACTGAATTTTTTGATGCGCGTATAGTAAAGGTTTTTTATAAAAAAAGGAGCGTGGATACATTAGAAAAACCTGCAGAAATCTTACGATTTTTGCTGGTTTTTCTAAAAAATCGCTAAAAAATTGCCAAACTTTCGCAAAACATCCCCTAAAACTTGCAAAAAATTAGGGCAACTTTAGGAGAGGATTGATATAAAGGATAGGGATGGTAAAAGAGCTTTTTTATGAGTAGATAATGCTTCACTCTCTATTAGGTAAAGGCTTTTGATGAGGTTTGCTATATTTATGTTACTTAAACACCTCTTGATGGTTTAATGCTATTAGGAACTACTTTATAGACTTTTGTTATCAGGTGGGTGAGGTTGTTAGAAATTGCTGATAGATGTTTCTTTTTATGGTCTTTTATCTCTTAGATATTGTTGTAGAGGATATTTACACTTATTAAATTAATAAATAATGATTTATTAATTAGGTAGGTTTGCTCTTTTTTAAGGGGGATTAATTGGATTGTATGTGTGGGATATTTCTTATGTAGTAAATTTTTTGAAGGGTAAAAACAGGTAATTAATAAAAATTAATACAAGACTAAAATTTATAATTAATAATTAAAGTTTGCTTTAAATTAGAAAAATTGGTTGTTATTCCAAGGATTAATATTTGTGCTGGTATTTCTAATGTTATTGTAATTGTTATTCTTTTGTAATTGTTGTTAGTGCCATGGCTATAGGTATTATTAGGGTTAGTATCAATATGCAGATTTGGAAAGTATTTAGCGTCCTCTTCAATCTTGTGCTATCGTAAGAGGTTTTTAATGGTTGTAATGCTCTATATGCTTTTATTTTGATTGATATGTTTTATTGACTTGATTTATTTATTTGTTTGGAGAGGTCTAATTATGAAATAACTCCCTATTTAATACCAAGAAGTTGTAATACTAAAAGAGGGTTAAAGTTTCTATATTTATCTAAAATTTAAGGATTATTATAAAATGTTAGAAGGAGAATCTGACACCTGCGAGTAAATCTAAAGAGTTTAAATCTACATTGCTAATATAGTAATCTGTTTCTAAGCTACCATAGGTTGTGTATCTTATACTTAGGTCAAAAGCCAAGTTTTTAGTGATGTTAAAGGAGCTGCCAGCATCAACATGAGCTGCAAAGGATGTGCTGCTATCTGAGAAGCTTGCTACATTCTTTAAATTTACATCAAATTCATTATGCGCAAAACCAATGCCTGCCCCAAAATATGGGCTTATAAGATCAATTGGATTAAAATCTAAGTAGGCATTAAAGAACATACCCCAAGTTTTTAATGTGGCGTCAGTACCTATTAAGTTACCATTGTAGCTGGAATTAAAGTTAAAGTCGGTATTGGTATGATAAAAACCTTCCACTTCAAATCTACTACCAAGGTTATTTGACCAGTTATATTTCATACCAATAAAAGGATTAACAGTAAATGTTGCCTCAGAATCTATAGAGCATGATGTATCAACCCAGCAGTCGGTTGAGAGGTCCATAAATGAGACACCTACCTTTGAGCCTAGGTAAAACTGAGATGTATAAGGAAGAGAGTCTTCAGCAGTATAAGCAGAAGCAGTATTAGCCAGAGCTGTAAGCGTAAAAGCCGCCAAAGAAAGTGAAGTAAGTTTTTGTAGTTTCATTAAAAATTTTCCTGAAAATTATATCTTATATTTTTGTATGTCATGCCTTTGTTATTACTAAGCAATATAACTTAGATAGAGCAAATTAGTTATAAAAATCAAAAAACAAGGCTAGGAGCATTTTTTTGCTACTTTTTTAAGTCTTTCTATTTTTAGTTGTTAAAGTCCTGTTTGGTGTTTTTGTGTATTCTGGTACTTTGGTGTCCCTTTGGTATTCTTTGGGATTTTTAATCTTTTAAGAATTCTTACACTTTAAAGTAGCAGTCATATCTTAACATTTTTAAGAATAGTGATTCTTTTGGATAGTTCAAAGTTTTTATATTGCTATGACAGTTTTTGCTTTTACTAGGATTTTGCTTTGTAGTTTTGCAGTACTGTTATGTTGGTTTATGGTTTTTGAAGCTTTGATTCTTTTGGAAAGGTAGAGTTATTTTTGTGAACACCATTCAAAAAGCCTCTTTTTTATTGGTAAGAATGTTTGTGTTTTGGTGGTTTCTTACTAAAGATCTAATAAAACTTTGTGATAAAGCATACTTTAACGGTAAAATGTGATTTATCCTTAAAGTAATGAAGTTCGTTTCAATGTTTGTTTATAGGTTTTAACTCTATGAATTTGGCGTAATGGTTTTTAACATGAAAAATGAAGAAATTAGCAAGATATTTACTATTTTTACAAGCCTTAATCCTAATCCTACCTCAGAATTAAAATACTCTTCTCCTTTTGAGTTTTTATGTGCTGTGGTTTTATCTGCTCAAACTACTGATTTAGCAGTAAATAAAGTTACTGTTAATTTATTTAAAATCGCCAATACACCAAGTAAGATGGCAAATTTATCCATTGAGGAAATTAGTGCTGTTATTTCTTCAATTGGGCTTTATAGAGTAAAAGCAAAGTATTTAAAAGAGTTAAGTCAAAAGCTTATAACAAACTTTAATGGAGAAGTACCTCAAAACGAAAAAGATTTAACCTCTTTACCTGGGGTTGGCATAAAAACAGCTCGAGTAATATTAAATACAATCTTTGATAAAAAGGTAATAGCTGTTGATACTCATATTTTTAGGGTGGCAAAAAGATTAGATTTATCCCGTGCTAAAACACCAGATGCTATGAGTGATAGACTGGCTAAAATAATTCCGCAGGAGTTTTTAAAAAATGCCCATCATCATTTAATCTTACATGGTAGATATATCTGTAAAGCCCAGAAACCTTTATGCCCAAAATGTCCAATAAGTGAGTATTGCCGTTACTATAAAACAAATGTTTTAGGGAAGGATGGTAAGGAGTAGCTTGTGGTAGATTAGTAGGTGTTTTCGTTGCTGCTTTAAAGGTTGAGTGTTTTAAGGAAGTATTTTAAGAAAGCATCTAAACATTGTGTTGGGGGAGATTTTTGGGGGCGGGGGATTGGAATTGTTGGGAAAAATGATAGGGATTAAAGGTCCAGCTGAGATATATCCCCCTTTAGATTGGAATTGTTGGGAAAAATGATAGGGATTAAAGACTTCCTTTGCCTTAAAAGATTCTGATTACCTAAAAAACATCCTCCAGTGATGCTTGAGCGGTTGTTTCAATGACATACTCCCCACGCATAAATGCGGGGGTTTCTAGTATCAACAAATCTAGCCTACTTTTGTAGGTCTTACA
>CALXYT010000054.1 GCA_944393045.1 uncultured Succinivibrionaceae bacterium
ATAGATTTTAAATTTTTTGAGAATGCCTTATATCCCCATAGCTAAAGCTAGGGGGCTTTACGGCTGGGTTTGGTAAGTTGCTTAGGCTGGTTATACCAGAACCTGTGCCAAACAATTTTTCAGTTAAAACTACTTGTAATACTACATATTTATCGTTGCTATCATCTTTAAAAAACATTTTTTTAACCCAATCTTAAGAAGAAAATTGCTTAAGGGGTGAATAATTAGTTTCAAGGTAACTTAATAGGTCACATTTTACCTTCTTTACAATCATAAAAACATTAAGGTTATCATGAAGGTTAAGTTATATCTTGGTAAAAATGAAAAAAAGATCACATTTTTATCTTGTAAAAATAAAGAAATAGTATAAAATATTACAGATTTAAATAGAGGTTTTTACGATGCGGAGAAGTTGTAAGAACCAAGCTCAAGAATATTCTCAAAATAGTAATTCTGGAGGTCATCTTGACTCATTCTGCATTACTTGTGTTAGAAGATGGCACAGTATTCAGAGGTGTTTCATTTGGCGCAAAAGGATGCGCAGTTGGTGAAGTAGTTTTTAACACCTCAATGACAGGTTATCAGGAAATTTTAACTGATCCTTCCTATTCCAAACAAATCGTTACCTTAACTTATCCTCATATTGGGAATTACGGCTGCAACGGTGAAGATGAAGAATCATCACAAGTGCACGTTCAAGGTCTAGTAATTCGTGACTTACCATTACTTGCTTCTAATTTCCGAAGTGAAAGTACTCTTTCTGATTATTTAGTTCGTCATAATGTTGTTGGTATTTGCGATATCGATACTCGTAAGCTTACCAGACTTCTTCGTGAAAAAGGTGCCCAGGCAGGTTGTATTATGACTACTGATGACCTTGATGAAGATAAGGCATTACAGTTAGCAAAACAGTTCCCAGGTCTTAAAGGAATGGATTTAGCGCAAACTGTAACTTGCCGTGCTCCATATGAATGGACTCAAGGTGTTTGGTCATTAGGAAAAGGTCATAACAATCAACAACCACAAGATTTACCATATCATGTAGTTGCATATGATTTTGGGGCAAAGCGTAATATCTTTAGAATGTTGGCAGAGCGTGGTTGTCGTTTAACAGTTGTTCCTGCTAAGACTCCTGCCGAAGAAGTGTTAGCTATGAACCCAGATGGGGTGTTTTTATCAAATGGTCCTGGTGATCCGGAACCATGTACTTATGCTCAGGAAGCAATTAAAGTATTTTTAGATAAAGGTTTACCGATTTTTGGGATCTGCTTAGGTCATCAGCTTTTAGGTTTAGCCTCAGGAGCTGAGACTATCAAGATGAAATTTGGTCATCATGGCGCAAACCATCCTGTTAAAGATGTAGAAAAAGGTACTGTAATGATCACCTCTCAAAACCATGGTTTTGCAGTAGATAAAGATACATTACCATCATGCTTAAAAGTAACTCACGTTTCTTTATTCGATGGTTCATTACAAGGTATGCATCGCACCGATAAACCGGCATTTAGTTTCCAAGGTCACCCAGAGGCAAGCCCGGGGCCTCATGATGGTGCAGGTTTATTTGATCACTTCATCGACTTAATTAAAGAATATCGTCAGGGGAAGTAAATGGCAAAGCGTACTGATTTAAAGAGTATCCTTATTTTAGGTGCAGGTCCAATTGTAATCGGTCAGGCCTGCGAATTTGACTATTCAGGTGCTCAGGCATGTAAGGCATTAAAGGAAGAGGGGTATCGTGTAATCTTAGTAAACTCTAATCCTGCCACTATCATGACCGACCCTGAAATGGCTGATGCTACCTACATTGAGCCAATCACCTGGCAAGTAGTTAGCAAGATTATTGAAAAAGAACGTCCAGATGCCATTTTACCAACCATGGGTGGTCAGACAGCCTTAAATTGCGCTTTAGACTTAGCTAATCATGGTGTATTAGAACAGTTTGGTGTAGAAATGATCGGTGCTACTGCTGATGCAATTGATAAAGCAGAAGATCGTGATCGTTTCGATAAGGCTATGAAGAAGATTGGTCTTCAGTGTCCAAAGGCTGGTATTGCTCATAGCATGGAAGAAGCTTGGCAGGTACAGAATAAGGTAGGTTTTCCGTGTATCATTCGTCCATCATTTACTATGGGCGGTTCAGGTGGTGGTATTGCTTATAACCCTGAAGAATTTGTGGAAATCTGTACCAGAGGTTTAGATTTATCACCAACTCATGAATTACTAATCGATGAATCATTAATCGGTTGGAAAGAGTACGAAATGGAAGTAGTACGCGATAAGAACGATAATTGTATTATCGTTTGTTCAATCGAGAACTTCGATCCAATGGGTATTCATACTGGTGACTCTATCACTGTTGCTCCTGCTCAGACTCTAACTGATAAAGAATACCAGATTATGCGTGATGCTTCTATGGCTGTATTACGTGAAATCGGTGTGGAAACAGGTGGTTCAAACGTACAGTTTGGTATCAATCCAAGAGATGGCCGTATGGTTATCATTGAAATGAACCCACGTGTTTCAAGATCATCAGCACTAGCATCTAAGGCAACAGGTTTTCCAATTGCCAAAATCGCAGCTAAGCTTGCTGTAGGTTACACTTTAGATGAGCTTCATAATGATATTACAGGCGGTAAGACCCCGGCATCATTTGAACCATCAATCGATTATGTTGTAACTAAGGTACCACGCTTTAACTTTGAGAAATTTGCTCAGGCTAACGACCGTTTAACTACCCAGATGAAGAGTGTGGGTGAAGTTATGGCAATTGGTCGCAACTTCCAAGAGTCTTTACAAAAGGCTATCAGAGGTCTTGAAATCGGTAAGAGCGGTTTAGATCCGGAAATTAAAGTTTCCGATGAAAATGCTCGTCAGAAGATTATTCATGAACTTCAAGATCCGGGGTCACATCGTCTATGGTATATAGCTGATGCCTTCCGTTTGGGTATGAGCCTTGAAGAAGTTTATGAGCATACTGAAATCGATCCATGGTTCTTAGTACAGATTGAAGAACTTATCAAACTTGAAAACAAGGTTGCTGAAGCCGGTTTCTCAGGTTTAGATGAGGACTTAATGCGTTTAATTAAGCGTAAGGGCTTTAGTGATATTCGTATCGGTAAGCTTGTAGGCGTTTCTGAACGTGAAGTAAGAAAGTTACGTAATCGTTTAAACATTCTCCCTGTTTATAAGCGAGTTGATACTTGTGCAGCTGAATTTGCAACTACTACTGCTTACATGTATTCAACCTACGATGAAGAATGCGAAGTTACTCAAACCGACAAGAAGAAGATTATGATTCTTGGTGGTGGTCCAAACCGTATCGGTCAAGGTATTGAATTTGATTACTGTTGCGTACATGCTGCTAAGGCTTTACGTGAAGATGGTTATGAAACCATTATGGTAAACTGTAACCCAGAAACAGTATCAACAGATTACGATACTTCTGATAGATTGTATTTTGAGCCTGTAACTTTAGAAGATGTGCTTGAAATTGTACGAGTTGAAAACCCTGATGGGGTGATTGTACAGTTTGGTGGTCAAACTCCATTAAAATTAGCACTTTCACTTGAAAAGGCAGGTGTGACAATCATCGGTACAAGTCCTGATGCTATTGATCGTGCTGAAGATAGAGAACGTTTCCAGCAGGCAGTTAACAGATTACACTTAACACAGCCAATGAATAGTACAGTATTTACTTTAGATGAGGCTGTACGTGACGCGCAAAAGATTACTTATCCATTAGTAGTTAGACCATCTTATGTATTAGGTGGTAGAGCAATGGAAATCGTATACGATGAAATCGATTTACGCCGTTACTTTAAGGAAGCTGTTAAGGTATCAAATGAATCTCCAGTATTACTTGATAAATTCCTTGATAATGCTACCGAAGTCGATGTAGATGCTGTGTGCGATGGTAAGGATGTAGTAATTGGCGGTATTATGGAACACATTGAGCAGTGTGGTATTCACTCTGGTGACTCAAGCTGTTCATTACCTCCATATACATTATCATCTGAAATTCAAGATAAGATTCGTGACCAGGTTAGAAAGCTTGCGCTTGAACTTGGTGTAGTAGGTCTTATGAATACTCAGTTTGCTGTTAAGGGCAGCGATTTATACTTAATCGAAGTTAACCCTCGTGCGGCACGTACTGTACCATTTGTTTCTAAGGCAACAGGTGTACCATTAGCTAAGATTGCTGCCAGAATAATGGTTGGTCAATCATTGGCTGAGCAAGGTTTTACGAAGGAAGTTATTCCTCCATACTATTCAGTTAAGGAAGTAGTATTACCGTTTAATAAGTTCCCAGGAGTTGATCCATTATTAGGACCTGAAATGCGTTCAACTGGTGAGGTTATGGGTATTGGCTTCTCCTTCCCTGAGGCATTTGCCAAAGCACAATTAGGTGCAGGTTCTCAAATCCAAAAGCGTGGTAAGGTATTATTATCAGTACGTAACTCTGATAAGCACCGTTTACCAGAATTAGGTAGAAAGCTCATTGCTGAAGGCTTTACTATTGATGCAACTCATGGCACTTATAAGGTATTGCAGGAAGCTGGTGTTGAATGTCGTTTGGTTAAGAAGGTTTATGAAGGTAGACCTAACATTCTTGATTATATTAAGAATGGTGATTATAACTACATTATCAATACTACTGAAGGTAGACAGGCAATTGAAGACTCACGTACTTTACGTCGTGGTGCTTTACAATTTAAGGTAACTTATACTACCACCTTAAATGCCGCCTTTGCAGCTTGTATGGCTACTGATATGAACGTTGATGAAACTGCAAGAGTAAATTCTATTCAGGGACTTCATGAGCAAGTTCATAGTGGTTTGAATATTAAGAAGTAATATAATAACTGTTATCACTTAATTTTAAAAAGATCCTGGTATTTAAAACAGGGTCTTTTTTATTACCTTTAAGTGGTTAAATATAAATATCATGTTTTTAAATTGCGATAAGGACTTCTTAAACGTATAATAGGTATTAGACTGATTATTCATGATTTTTTATAATAATATTGTGTAAAAGCGCTAATTTTAGGAAGTTGGATTTTGCGAAAGTTGCATATTTTTTATACTTTTTTGGCAGTGATATATGCTCTAAGTAGTAATATTTCATATGCAGAGCAAAATTCTATTGTTTTAGCAAATGATAAAACTGATGTGTCATTGGCAGTTTTAACAAATTCTTCACCAATAACCATTTATAATGATGAAAGCACAGGAAAGAGTAAAAGCCAAGAATATCAAGAGCAAGAACTTAACTCTACCCCAAGCCAAAACACAAACAAAGACCTTACTGAAAATTCACGCATCGATATCGATAACTATCAAGATGATGAAAGAGTTGACAATAACGACTATATCAATGATTTAAGTGCAAATCTTGCCAGAAAGACAAGAAACAATACCCCCCCCCAAACTTCCCAAAGAACTTTAAATACTACTTCTAATAATACTTTAAGTTTACAAGATAGTAACAATAACACCAATGACGATATCGCAAGTGACAACACCAATGGTAATATTGAAATTGAAGAAGAGAGTATTACCCCAATTGAGGATATAAACCAAAATGTCAGCGTTGAGGTGCTTAATGAGGATATTACTTACGTAGTTCATGGGGTTGATAATGAGCAGGCAGAAAGTAATATCTATGCCTTTTTATCTACTTTACCAAGTATTAAGCGTGTAAATTTTGAGTATAACAGTGAAGCTATTTTAGATAAGGTTAAGGATGCTATAAAGGTTTTTGGGTATTATCACCCAAAAATTGAGTTTTCTTTTATGCGTAAAACTAATGCCGAGCTTCATGTTTATGTGCAAGTTGGCAAACCTATGTGGATTCGTAATGTTGAGCTTGTAATTTTAGGCGAGGCCTTAACTGATCCTTTCTTTATGCTTGCCTTAAGAGATAATAAGCTTAAGCCATATACAATTTTTAAGCATGATAATTATGAGAGCCTAAAATCAAGAATCATGAGTAGGGCGCTACAAATGGGGTATTTTGATGCGCATTTTAGTGAGTCTCGAGTTTTTGCCTCAATAGATGAGAATTATGCCGATATAAGATTGGTCTTTAATAGTGGTAAGGGATATTATTACGAAGATGTAAAATTTTTAGGGGATGTGCGCTATAAAAAAATTATCGAGCCACTAGTTAATATCAAAAAGCATGATCGCTTTAATATGGATAGACTCTCAAAATTAAGCTCTGATTTATATAGCACCAATTATTTTAGTGAGGCAGAGGTTGTGCCTCATATTGAAGATACTCATGATAGCTTAGTTCCTGTAACAGTAAACTTAACCCGTAAAAAGTTTAATAATGTGCAATTAGGTTTAGGTTATGCGACAGATGATGGCATAAGAGGGAAGGTATCATGGGTTATGCCACTAATAAATGATTTCGGTCATGCTATTAGTATGCAGATTGAGGCATCGCATATTAAGCAAGAGTTTTTATTTAGGTATACCATTCCTTTAAAAAACCCGCTTTTAAATTACATGTATTTACTTGGATCGCAAACCTATGATGATCTAAATGATACCGACTCTGTTATTACCTCCGCTCAGGCACACTTTATATTAAAAGATATAGGCATGTGGAATAGAGATTATGCTTTTATTGCCCAATATGAAGATTATACCCAAGGACCGCAATCAGGTAATGATTTAATTATAGGCCCCTCTATTACCTTTAACTCCTTAACTATGTTTCCTCGTCAGGATCCTAGTCGAGCAAGTAATTATAATTTAAAGGTATTTTTAAGTCCTAAGAGCTTAGGTTCAGATAAAAGTTTCTTCCAAATTCATGGCTATGCAAAATGGATAACAAGTCCTACCCAAAATTCACGCTTTGTCGCTCGTTTTGAGCAGGGGGTGAATTTGGGGGATGATGCTGAAAATGCTCCACCATCTTTTAGGTTTTTTACAGGTGGTGATTCTTCTATTAGAGGTTTTGGGTATAAGGTTATTGCCCAAACCGATGGTAATGGGGCTCTTTTAGGTGGTAAGTACTTAAGTGTGGGATCTTTAGAAATTCAGCTTCCTGTTATGGAAAAGCTTCGTTCTAATTGGTTCTTTGACGCCGGTAGCGCTGCTAATAAATATAATCGTGACAGCCTTTATTATAGTGTTGGTACAGGTATAAGGTATGTAAGTCCTGTTGGCTTAATTAAGTTTGATGTGGGTTTTGGGATATCGCAGACAAGTATTCCATTTCATTTTCATTTTGGGATAGGCCCTGATATTTAAGGAATTAAACATGGCCAATTTGATAATAATATTAAAGAATATAACACTGCTTTCGATGTTCATTTTAAGAATGATGATTCGTTTGCTGCTTGGTATTTCTTTTATTGTTATTATTTTATTAGGCTCCTTATCCTTTACTACTAAAGGGACGGTGTTATTATGGAATATTGCTGCAAATAATGTAGAAGGGCTTTCCGGTGAGGTAGTAGATGGTCATTTAGGGCGAGGGATTACGCTGAAGAACGTAAAATTTAATTCGCCTTCCTTTAATTTGGAAGCACAGTCCTTAGATGTTTCTTATAACATTCTTGATTTACTTCATGGTGAGCTAAATCTTAGCCGTGTTAACGCAGAAGATCTTTTAATTGTAATTGGCGGTAAACCTCAGGATTTACCACCAATTGCCAACTTCTTATTAAAGCGCCTTGCTGATGTGTCATCTTACACTCTTAATACCCAAACCAATGAACTTGAGCAATTAGAAAAGCCACAAGAGGATGATACTCTAAAGTTTGGTCCAATCGCTCCACCTTTTACCCAAGATTTAGAGGAAAAGCCGCAGGAGGTTGCAAGGCCAAATACTTATCTAAATTTTCCGGTAAAAATTATTGCTAAAAAAATGAATGTTTCTCATTTTTTATTACTTACTGAGGCAGTTGATGTAGCAGTAGGTGAGTTAATAATGAGTGCCGAGGCTTTTGGGAATACTATTGATATTGCCCCTTCTGAGGTAAGTTTTGTGGATGTAAGGCTTCATAATGAGCGTTTTACAGATGATTCCAATGAGACCAAAGAAGTAAAAGATCTGACTAATAATAAGTTAACTAACAATAAAAAAACAGTAAATTTTCCGCAGGAGCTTGATTACGAGCGCTCTTTTTTATATTTGGCGCAAACTGTCAATGCATCGTTTGATACGGAAGGCAAGAGCATTATCGATGATGATTTGGTAAGTTATGTTAATGCTTATTATCATTATGATAGTGAGCATGATTATCATTTTGCTAATAGTCAGTTAGCCCCATTTTTACAAGATCCTTTTAATGATAAGAATATTGCCAGGTTTGTCGAAAAACTACCTGAGGTTTTTATTCCGCTTAAGCTTAATATAAAAAGCTTAAAGATGAATTTTGTGAAATACCATCAGGATGGTTATAGCACAGGAGTAATGCTGGGTGATTTATCAGGTCATGTTGCAGGATCTAATATTGAGGTTGATAAATTCTTTGTAACTCACTCTTTAGGTCAGGCAACTTTAATAGATAGTAAAATAACGCTTAAAGACTATTATCCTATTGATGCTAAACTTGTTGCCTTGAGTCATAATAAAGAATGGTTTGATTTTTTGCATACCCATGCTCTTTCTTTAAGCGCAACAGGGGATTTAGCTAATTTACATTCAAACATGCGTCTAAAGGGTAAAATGAACTTAAATGCTCGCATAGAACTTGGTGCTATTAGTCCTAAGTTACCATTTAAAGTTTCATTACATGGTAAAAATATCGGCTACCCAATCTTAGAACCAGAGTATAAAGTAGGGGAGCTTACATTTTCATCAGAAGGCTCGCTGTTGGCGATTACCTCAAGTTTTAAAGCAAAAGATGTGGCGCTTCTGGATTATCCAAGTATGGATATAAGCGGTAAAATTACCAATGATTTTGTTAAAGCTAATATCAAAAACTTAAAAATTACAAGTGCCGATGATTCTTTAACTCTTGCAGGTAAAGTATTTTGGGATAATGGTTATGGCTTTATTGGTAAGCTTAATGGCAAAGTTACTGATATAACTCGCTATAAAATAGCCACACAGGCAAGTGCCCAGATAAATGTTGCTACCAACCTTTACTATAAAGATAACGATAATTGGGAAGCTTTAATTGATAATATCGATGTAATAGGTAAATTGCGAGGCTATCCATTAGAAATTATCGCTCGCAATATTAAAGCCAATAGCAAGGGAGAGGCCTTAATTGATAATCTTCATCTCCTTGCTTCTAAAGAAAATGAGATTAAAGTTTCTGGCAACTTAAATGATAAAGTTGATTTTAAAGGTGATATAAAGCTTAATAACTTAGCTCTTTTAGATGAGAATCTAAGCGGTGAGATTATTGGTAACTTTAGTGCCTCAGGCAGTAGAAAAAGCCCGCAATTAAATATCAAACTTGCCTCTGAGATGGTATCTTACCAAGATTTTAGGTTAGAAGATTTGGGGTTTAAAGCTAAATTATTAACTAATAATTTTGTATTAAAAGATAGCATGGTTAATTTATCTTTAGCAAGTTTGCGTGAGGCTAAAAAGGTCATGCTTGAGAACTTGTCCTTAAATCTACAAGGTGGTGAGGATAAGCATAATTTAGATATTGATGCGCAAATCTTAAACAGTCCATTTAAAGCTAGGGCTTTGGGGAGTTTAAGTAAAGAAAGAACTACTTATCAAGGAGCGTTAAATACTCTTTCTTATAAATACCAGAACTTAGATTTTGAATTAGCCTCATCTTTAGAGTTTTTTTATAATAAAAAAGGCGAGTTTAACGCCAAACCTCATAGCTGGTCTATTGCCCACAATAAAGTAAATATTGAAAAGCTCTATCACTCCACAAAGTTTAGTAATGTAGTTTTTGTCGCACAAAACTTTAGACCAATGCGCCTAAGAAAGTTCCTTCCCCCAAAACTGGTATTACGCACTAAACTCAATGCGCAAGGTGATATAAAGCTTACTAATAATATTATCACAGGTAACATTGCCGTAAACTCTAAAAATGGTACTGTCTTTTATGACCGCAAAGGACAAAAATATAAGGATTTAGCAGTTAACATCGACTTATTTAAAGATAAAGCACTTGCTAAAGTGTTATTAGACTTAGGTAATGATGGGCTTATTAGTTTATCGCCAATAGTATATAACCCACTTGCCGCAAAACCTACTTTAGGTGGGAAAATTGCTATTAAAGATTTAAATTTAGGAATAGTTGATAACTTTGTGCCTGCAATTAGTAATTCTGTTGGGTTATTAAATGTTAACGGTCAAATGGGTGGTGATTTTATTACCCCGACTTTTAATGGTAAATTAACTATTAAGGATATGAGCGTAAACTTTGTTGCAAATATTGGTAGAATCTACGATATAAATACCCAAATTGACTTTTTAGGGACTAGGGCAGATTTAGTAACTAATTTCTTACTTAATGGTAAAGAAGGCAAGATTAAGGGCAATATGTCCTGGGATAATGGTTTTGATGCTAAGATAAACTTATTAACGCAAGAGGTGCCAATCAATCTTTTAGGTTATGGTGCTGGACGAATTAAGCTTGATGTGCAAGGCGAGTTTGGTGATGAACTAAATGTTGTAAACGGGATAGTATATTTTCCGTATGCTAAGGTGGTGGTTAAGACTCTACCTGAAAGCTCTATCGGTTTATCAAGTGATGTTATCGAAATTTCACGTGATAACTCAGGTTTTTATTCGATTAAAAAGCAAAGTACCTCACCAGTTTCCCTGGATTTAAAGTTAGCCATAGGTCCTGAGGTTTCAGTATCGGCAATGGGACTAAAAACTAATATCAATGGTAAACTTGATGTAATCCAGCAACCGAATAAGAACCTAGTGATAAATGGTCGTATAGATTTAGTAGACGGTAAATTTAAGGCATACGGACAGAATCTAGAAATAGAAAACGGTAGAATAACTTTTGTCGGAGATCCTAATAACCCAAATATTAGTGTCCGTGCTATTAGAGATCCTGATTCTATGAGCGATGATAGTATTACTGTTGGGATAAGCGTTACTGGTAATGCAAATCGCCCAAGAATTACGTTATTCTCTAAGCCTCAAATGAGTCAAACTGAGACTTTATCATATTTACTTCGTGGTAAAGGCTTAGATGCATCAAATGCTAATACCTCTGATATGACTACCCAATTATTATTAGGTGTAGGTTTAATGCAAACCTCAAGTTTTATAGGTTCTCTTGGGGAAAAAATCGGTATTGAAGATGTAGCTCTTGATTCTCGTGGTGATGGTGAGGAAACATCAGTGGAGGTTTCAGCTTACGTTCTTCCTAAAGTACAAGTAGCCTATGGTTATGGTATTTATAACGCCTTATCAGAATTTAGAATTAAATACGAAATGTTCCCACGTTTTTATATTGAAGGGGTAAGTAGCTTGCAACAGGCAATAGATGCTATCTATTCTTTTGAATTCTAGGTATAGTCTTTATAATAAACATGATGGGTATTTTCTTAATTAGGCGTCCTTATGTTATTTTTTCTAAATACTATTAAAACAATTATAAGAACTTATTAATCAAATAGTTAAGTATTTTTTCTGGTGAAATATCAATAAAGTCTTTTTTAGATACGACTTTTAGAATTTAGAGATTTACTAAAAATTTGTTGAAAAAAGTAATATTTAAATTAGAATATCAGCATATTGATAAAAATAAAAAAAAGAAATATACCAGAAACTAAAA
>CALXYT010000055.1 GCA_944393045.1 uncultured Succinivibrionaceae bacterium
ATTTGTAAGACCTACAAAAGTAGGCTAGATTTGTTGATACTAGAACCCCCCGCATTTATGCGTGGGGAGTATGTCATCTTAAAGTGGGGAATGGTAAATTTTCGGCATTCCCGGTCTTTATAACTTTTAAGTTTTTTAATCATCAAATTATGATGTAGACAAAGGATAAGTAAGTGATTGAGTTATTGCTGATAAATTGTGGAGTTTGCGGGTGCGTAGTACTTTTATTAAATTTTATGCACTCCTTAATTTGTCGCAGGTTTGTAAATAAGTTTAAAGCTCAAACATTTAAGGATTATGTCTTAAGTTTTAAGAATATTTATCATGCTCCCATAGTAATGCAAGTCTTAAAGGTGTTATTAGAAGTTATTTTTGCTTTTAGCTTTAGCATTGCTATTTCTTTCATGGCACTACTATTAGCGATAAACAGCACCTCCTTTATCTTATTATCAGCCTTTGGGGTAGTAATCTTTTTTATAATAAGCTTTATTAAGTTTAAAGTATTGAAAGAGCCACTGATTTGGACTGATTTTGCGCTTGTACACGAAATGTTTATGTGCCCTGGGTTTTACTTTAAGTATGTCCCAAAAGTTTATTACCTTTTAGCATGTTTCTTTCTAGCTGCTTTTGTTGGATTATCACTTCTTTTTGATATTTATATGGTGGATATTACTTTTGAGGTTCGAATTTTTGCACTGTTCGGTTTTGCAGTAAGTTTGGGAATTTTTTCTGGGATACTCTTTTTAAGCTATAAACTTATCGGGTTAAATAAGCGTGATACCACATCTTTATGGCTACCATTTTCCTATGATAATGCAATAGATGGTGCTGTTTATTCGCCGTTAGTAGTTTTTGTGGTGACTTTTTTTGAGGTGACAATTTCACATAAAAAGTTAGAATCCTTTTTAAAAGATTATCAACATTCCTTTTATGAGAACCTGAATAAAGCTATCTTAAACCCAACAGACAAAGTATTACTTGTTCAGGCAGAATCATTAGTTGATTTGCATAGAGTAATAGGAAATTATGATTATTCAGGAGGGGGATTTGCAGCTTTAACCAAAAAGACTTCAGTAAACCTTGATTTTAAGACTGCTGATATTGGGTATTTTGGGGCATATACCATGCGTAGTGAGTTCAGTGCGCTCACAGGTATTACTCTTAAAGATTTAGGACCATTTTCGTATGATCCGTATTTAGCTGCTAAAAAGTATAAGATGCCAAGTATTGCTCAGGTATTTAAAAACTTAGGTTATCAGACAATCTGCATTCACCCAAATAGTAAAAAGTTTTTTGCTCGTGATATTGTTATGAAGAATATGGGGTTTGAGGTGTTTTTTGATGATGAAGGACTACTTGGTAAAGAAAACTTAAACAACATAAATAATACAAACAGCACAACCAGCATCCCCCGAAAAAAAGCTGGTGATGATGATTTAGTGAAAAAAGTAATTGAGTTGCTTACCTTAAATAACAGATGCTTTATTTTTGCAATAACCATTGACACCCATGGTCCATATGGCAAATTACAGGAACAGGTAAGTAACTACTCTAAAAAAGCTGACAAGGCGCTACATAACTTAATTACTATCTTAAAAACCATAAAATCTTCTAATGAAGAAATAGGCATGCTCCTTTATGGTGATCATCTTCCTCCAATAGATGAAATTCTTAATAAAGCAAAAAATATAGATGAGTTAAAACCTGAATTTATAGCAACTAAGAATATGCAAATATCCTTACAGGATAAGGAGAGTATTGCTCTTGCGGATATTTATAAGCTTTTATTAAGAGTAAAGGAAGAAAAAGATAAAAGTTAGCATGATAGAGGTTTGGAGGATAGGAATAAGAAAGTTTAAACATAGTGTCTGTGAGGGGACTGTAAACCTTGCCGCCTTTTTTAGCTTTTAATCCTTTGTGTTTTTAAGTTTTTTAATTTTTGTAACTAAAATAGCAAGCTTTGCGTTAAAGGTAAGGTACTGTAAGAAAGTTTTATTTGTGGTTTATTACTGTTATTGATTAAGTTTTAGCTTTAGCGTTGCTTTTAGGTCAGCTTTGTTTGAAATTGCTGTAAGCTTGAGGGAAATGGAAGTATTTGTTTTTTAGCGCTTTAAATTTAAGGTTTGTTCATGCTTGCCTTACGTTTATTGGTTTATGTCTTTTTTGGTTTATAAAACAAACTTAAAGAATATGAAGATTTTTAAATTCTTAAAAATATATTGCAAAATGTAATATTTTAATTAGAATAGAGGCTTGATAATAAGAACAAAAGCAAAAAAACAAAAAACTGTTTTTCTCAAATTTTCAGACAAAGCAAGAATATTTGTACCTAAAAGAAATTACCTGAGCGTAATTTATTCATACTTTTGGAAAAGCAAATTGTAAAATTCGTTAAAAAAGCTTGTTTTTTTAGGTAATGATTTTACAAAATGTATACGCTTTAACAATATTACAAATAAAATAATATTACATAACAACATATATTTGCCTATCCCACTTATTTTAGGGATATAAAACAGCACATAAGGGATAAAAATATGCTCAACTACATAACATACCAGCAGACAGCTTTTGCACAAAACTGCAGGGTAGTATTTGATGCTCAAACAAAAAACTGCATAGTATGCGATCCAGGTTCATCAGGTGATGTTCCATATTTATATAAGCAAATCGAAAACTTGGGACTTAATCCTCAAGCGATAATTTTAACTCATGGGCATCATGATCATTGTGGTGGGGCACAAGAATTAGCTAGATTATTAAACGTATCTATTATTGGACCAAATATTGCCGACAGAGTGTGGTTAGATCACTTTAAAGAACAAAGCATTATGTTTGGTTTACCTGAGGCACCAGTACCTGAGATTTCACGTTTTTTAAATGATAATGAAGAATTAAACTTAAATCTTGGGGAACCTGTCCATACCTTACTATGCCCAGGTCATACTCCTGGTCATATATGTTACTACATGCCAAAATCAAAGCTCTTGCTTTCAGGTGATGTTTTATTTGCCGGCTCTATTGGTAGAAGTGATTTTCCGCAAGGAGATCCAGATGCTTTAATTAAGGCTATAAAAGAAAAGATTGTTGTTCTTCCTGATGACACAAAAGTTCTTTCGGGGCATGGTTCGGAAACTACTATTGGTCGTGAGAAGATTTCAAATCATTTCTTAATCCCTGATATTTACTAAGTTATTAACTAGTAATAACAAAAAAAGGATAGGAAGACAGGAATTTAATATTAGGATAATAGAATACCAGAAAGAACTTGCTGAATAATAGCTAAGGAAATCTGAAGAAAGTAAAAAAACACACATAATAAAGATACACGCAGATAAAGCCAATAATGGCTTAAAAAAGCAATAAAAAGAGAGGAAGTTCCTCTCTTTTTTGTGTTTTAAAGTTAACTATCAGTAACGTTTAATTAAGCTTGATTTCATTTTGTTGCTTAATCAACTTTAATAACTAATCCCTTAAGGTATAAGCCTTCTGGATATGGTAGGGCAACTGGATGATCGCTTGCCTGAGTTAAAAACTCAATAATCTGCCCATTTCTATTGGCATCTAATAGCGCATCTGCTACAACCTTTTGGAATAAATCAGCAGTCATATGTCCTGAGCAGGAATATGTCATAAGAATGCCACCAGGATTAAGTAAGGTAGCAGCGAGCATATTGATATCTTTATAACCTCGACAGGCTTTTGGTAACTGGCTTTGAGATTCCGCAAATTTTGGGGGATCAAGAACTATTACATCAAATTTAGTGCCTTGTTCTTTGGCTTTTCTTAGATAAGCAAAGACATCTTCACATAAGAATTTAACACGTCCAGGATCTAGGTGGTTAAGTACAATATTGCGTTTAGCGGTATCAAGGGCTTTTTTTGAGACATCAACATTGATTACACTTTTTGCTCTACCGCGTAGGGCATAAAGTGAAAAACCTCCTGTATAAGAGAAGCAGTTAAGTACGCTTTTACCAAAGCAGTATTTTTCCAGGGCATAACGGTTGTCTCTCTGATCCAGGTAGTAACCTGTTTTATGACCGTTTTTAATATCAACAAGAATTTGCATATTAGCATTTTCGGAGATAATAATTTCATCTTCAGGTTCCTTACCGTATAAAACTCCAGTAGTAAGTTCAAGACCTTCTTTTAAGCGAGCTCTAGAATCTGAACGTTCATAAATATTATCATCTGGAAATATTTTACGTAAAGCGGCAATAATGTCAGCCTTATGGTATTGCGCTCCTGCACTTAAGATTTCAAGTACTAAGTAATTATTGTAGCGGTCAATAATCAGTCCTGGCAGGCCATCAGATTCTGCTGCTACAACACGGCAGGCGCTCATACCTGATTTTTCGAGCATAAGTTTGCGTTTCTCAAAAGCATTACTTATGCGTTTTTCAAAGAACTCTTCATCGATAACAGTATCAGCCTCAAAGCTCCAAACTCGTGCCCTAATCTGAGAGTCAGGTGAATAGGCTGCAATTGCCAAAGGATTATTACTGCTATCGTAAATTATTACCTCAGCGCCTTTTTGAGGGAGATCGCTTGTTGAGGCAATAGCTTTTGAGAAGACCCAAGGGTGGTGTCTTTTTAAGGACTTATCACGTCCTGGATGAAGAATTATTTTGCTAACCATAAAGATATCTTTTACTACTAATATGTATGTTTTTAAATAAACTTTTAACTTAAGTCTTATAACACTTAACAGCTAAAATTTCCACTTTAATTTAACACCTCCCTAAAAAAGAAGGTTGGAAAGAGGTAAGGTAGGGAATTAGGCAATAAATTAGGCAAAGAATTAAAGATGCCCGCTTTTAGGGAGGTATGAAATAAATGTATGGCAAAAATATC
The DNA here is from genome assembly GCA_944393045.1 of uncultured Succinivibrionaceae bacterium. Classification (GTDB taxonomy): domain Bacteria; phylum Pseudomonadota; class Gammaproteobacteria; order Enterobacterales; family Succinivibrionaceae; genus HGM20899. The sequence continues at coordinate 4,858 of CALXYT010000055.1, forward strand.
TTACCTTGAGATTCCAGAAAAGATTAAGGTTTTATCGTAAAGATTAAGAGTTTACAGCAGAGATTAAGAGTTTTATTCCTAAATCGCTACTCAATGCAAAATGCTTTTATCTTTAAATAAGTTATTGCTTTTAGATGCTTTATTTATTATCATTGCTGCAACGCCTTGAAATGCCTTGTGGTTAAATTTTTGTGGTTGATATTAATATCATGCGAGGCATTTTTTCAAAGTGAAACAACCAATGGTAAAAAGACCTGATTTTTATTCCTTTTCCTTCTGTTCCATTCTATTCCTTCTGGATATTCTTTTTTTTTTGGCTAAAAAATAATGTAAGTTTAAAGAGCTTAGATTCCAAAATTTAAATCTTAAAGAATTTCAAGTCCTTGGTATAACGGTTTCTTCTTAAGAAATAGCGCCTCTTTTGCTTAATTTTATCTTTTAAAAACACCTTAATTCATAAAGGTTAGGGTAAGTTTGCCACCAAGGCATTAAATTTAGTAATATTGTGTAAAATTAGTACATTTTTAAAACAAGCTGTAACAATTTGTAACTTATTTTTTTAACATAAAATGATAGAATCGTAATATGACAAGTGTTTTTTTTAGTGGTACAACGTGCTATGAGTTTAAAGAAGATTATTTTTTTAGTGTTAGTAATTGTTCTAGTAGGTGGTTTTGGTATTTATAAAGTTACTTACAAAGAACCATTACAGTTTTTAACTATTACTCCTCAAAGAGCTGACGTTGTTGAAACTGTTATAGCAACAGGAAGCTTAGTAGGTCTTACTGAGGTTGATGTAGGTGCTCAGGTAACAGGTCAGGTTCAAAAACTTTACGTAAAATTAGGAGATAAAGTTAAAAAGGGCGATATGATTGCTGAAATCGACCCACGTACTCAGTTAAATGCTATTAAAGAAGCTAAAGCCAACTTAAAAATCGCTAAGGCTAATCTAAAGAAATATCAAGCTCTTTATAACCAGCAAAAAGCTGAATACAACCGACAAGTTAAGATGAGAAAAACTAATGCCACAAGTGATGCAGATTTAGAAGTTGCCTTAGCAAATATGGAACAGACCGAATCTTCAATCATCAGTGCGCAAGGGGAAATCGAAAAAGCTGAGGTTAGTGTTGATAATGCGCAAACTAACTTAGAGTATACCAAGATTACCGCTCCTCAAGATGGCGTAGTTATCGGGATTGTTACTGAAGAAGGTCAGACAGTGGTTTCAACTCAAAGTGCTCCTACCATTGTAAAATTAGCAGATTTAGACACTATGACTGTTGAGGCAGAAATCAGTGAGGCTGATGTGGTAAAGGTTAAACCTGGTATGAAGGCTTACTTTACTATCTTAGGTATGCCAGATCACAAATTCCATACATCCTTACGTCAAATTGAACCTGCAACAGCTTCAGAAAGTGAAGATTCCAGCACAAAAACTTCTACTAGCACAACCAGTGAGGCTATTTACTATAATGCGCTATTGGATGTTCCTAATGCAGATGGCATTTTACGAGTATCTATGACTGCTGAGGTAACAGTTATTTTAGGAGAAAGTAAGAATGCTCTTACTATTCCAATTTCAGTTTTACGTGAAAAAGTTAATGCTCAAAAGTATAAAGTACATATCTTAAAAGAAGATAATACTATTGAAGAACGAATTGTTACTATTGGTCGCAAGGATAACATCTACTATGAAATTACTGACGGTTTAACTGAGCAGGATAAGATTGTGATAGGCACTGATTTAGAGAGTGCGGTAAATAACTCTTTAGAAAATGCAAATTCACGCCGTGGTCCTAGAATGCGTTTTTAAGAAGCTAAACATTTTAGGAGAGAAGATGTATGGATAATATCAAAGATGAAGTACCATTACTCGAGGTTAAAGGCGTAACCAGAAGCTTTAGTTTAGGCCAGGAAGAGACTGAGATTTTACATGGTATCGATTTAAAGATTTACTCAGGTGAATTTGTGGCGATTATCGGGCAATCAGGTTCTGGTAAATCAACCTTAATGAATATTTTAGGTTGCCTTGATAAGCCAACTAAAGGTGATTACTTTGTAAAAGGCAAAAAAACCAGTAATCTATCAGCTGATGAATTAGCGCAGTTAAGACGTAATTACTTTGGGTTTATTTTTCAGAGATATCATCTTTTAAATCATATTAACGCAGTTGCTAATGTCGAAATTCCAGCTATTTATGCCGGAGTTAAACTATCAAAACGTGTAGAAAGAGCCAATATCTTACTTGAGCGTCTTGGTCTTAAAGAAAGATCTACTCATAAACCTTCTGAACTCTCAGGTGGTCAGCAGCAGCGTGTGAGTATTGCAAGAGCGTTAATGAATGGTGGCCAAGTTATTTTAGCTGATGAACCAACAGGGGCGCTCGACTCAAAAAGCGGTCAGGAGGTCTTAGCCATCTTAAAAGAACTTAACAGCCAAGGTCACACTGTTATTATCGTAACGCATGATCCTTCTATTGCCAAACATGCTGCCCGCATTATTGAAATTAAAGATGGTAATATCTTACGTGACTACCAAAACACAGAAGTAACACAAGAGAGAGTTTCTTTACAAAAAGAAGATTGCTTAAACTTAAATCCTTCCTTTACCAAGCAATTTCGTGCTTACAATGACAGATTCCTTGAAGCATTTAAGATGGCGTATTTTGCGATGATTACCCATAAGATGCGCACTCTCTTAACTATGCTTGGTATTATCATAGGTATTATGGCAGTAGTAAGTGTGGTAGCTATTGGTCAGGGGGCAAGTGATAAGGTAATAAATGATATTAGTGCTATTGGTACTAATACTATTTCGATATTCCCCGGAAAAGACTTTGGTGATTTGCGATCAGGCAAAGTGCAGACATTAACTCCAATTGATATGGAGGTCTTAAAACATCAGCAGTTTATTGATGCCGTAAGTCCTGAAAGACAAAATACCTTAATTGCTCTTTATAAATCCACCTCCTTAAATGCCAAGGTTTCAGGGGTAAGTGAGCAATATTTCAGAGTAAAAGGATATGAACTTGAGGATGGGCGTATCTTTTCACTTGATGAGGTAAAGGGCTATGCGCAGGTAGCTGTTATCGATCAAAATACCAAGAACAGATTTTTTGAGTATGAAGATCCGATTGGAAAGGTAATGATTTTAGGAACTTTACCCGTGCAGGTAATTGGGGTATTAGCCGAAACCAATTCACCTTTTGGGAATCAGGATGCCTTAAATATTTTTATTCCTTATACATCTATGATGTCAAGAGTAGTTAATGAACGCTACCTTGGATCTATAACAGTACGTATTGCTGATAACTTTCCAGTTGCTATTGCGCAAGATGCCATTGAGACTATGCTAACTAATCGCCATGGTACCAAAGACTTCTTTACCAATAGCTCTGATACTATCTTAAAGACTGTAACAAAGACCACTGATACATTTACTTACCTTATTAGTGCTGTTGCGGTAATTTCCTTGATTGTTGGTGGTATTGGGGTAATGAATATTATGCTGGTATCAGTAACAGAAAGAACCAAGGAAATAGGTATTCGTATGGCAGTTGGTGCAAGACAGAGTGATATTATGCAGCAATTTTTAATTGAGGCGGTATTAGTATGTCTACTTGGTGGGGCATGCGGGGTATTATGCTCTTATGGGGTAAGTTATATCTTTAGTATGTTTGTTTCAACTATTAGCATGAAATTCTCAGTTACCTCAATTTTTGCGGCAGTGTTGTGTTCTTCTATGATAGGCGTAATCTTTGGGTATATTCCTGCCAATAATGCTGCTAAGCTTAACCCGATTGATGCTTTAGCAAGAGAATAAGAAGGAGAAGTAATATGAAATTAAGTAAAAGTATCTCTTGCAGTAGAAAGTTAAAGTCTCTGACTGCTATTTCCTTACTAACTCTTGTTCTTTCAGGATGTTCTATGATGCATACTGAATATGAAAGACCACAATTGGCTAATTACACTTTTAAATATGGTCATTTATCAAATCTTGCAAAAGAAAATGATAAAGCTATTACTAAAAACTTAAAAGTCAATAGCGATCAGACCCAAAACGTCGCAAAAGAAAAAGTAAGAGAAAAAGAGTTATCAGCCGACCTTTGGGAGGAGTTTAATGATCCATACTTAACCGCTCTTACTAAAGAAGCGCTTGAGAGAAATTCTGATTATCGTTTAGCTATTATCAATGTTAAAAAAGCATTGGTTGAGGCTAATATTACCGATACTAATTTAATCCCAACATTGAATTCCAATTTAACTTCCGGGATTTCTAAAAAACTCTCTCACGGCTCATCATCACAAAAAACTTCTTCTTCAAGTCTTGGTTTAAGTTATGAGTTAGATCTTTTTGGAAGATTAAGTGCAGAACGTAAAGAAGCAGCACTTAAAGCTGAGGCATCAGAATATGATGCCCTAAGCGCTCGCTTAACTTTAATTGCCACTTTAGCAAATGTTTACTGGAATATTGTTTATTATAAAGATGCTATAGATTTAAGTATACAAAATATCAAAGACAGTAAAGACACCTTTGCGATAATGCAGGACAGATATAATAACGGTGATATTTCAGAGTTGGAATTAGTTGAGGCAAGACGAGATGTAATCGATATGCAAACTGGCTTGGCGGAAAACGAAACCTCCTTAAAAAATAATATTACAGCGCTAAATACTTTATTAGCAAAATCTCCTGATAGTGAGGTTGTAACAGCTCCTTCTTTAAAGGGACTGATTTTACCACACGTAAAAGACGGACTTACCGCTGATGCTTTAAGGTATAGACCAGACCTTGCAGCAATGGAAAGTAGACTTAAAGCGCAAATTGCTAATGTTGATGTTAATCGTTTAAGTATGTATCCAACATTTAATTTAACTGCAAGTGTAAGTGGAGGAGAGGTTGGAGAAATTGCTGAGTTTTTTGAGAACCCGGTAGGCTCTATTGCAGGTATGCTGGCATTTCCATTCTTAAATTATTATCAGCGTAGTTTGGATATAGATTTAGCCTCTTTAGATAAAGATAGCCAGGAAATCGAGTTTGTGCAACTTTACTATCAGGCTTTAGGGGAAGTAGATGATGCTCTAAAGGCAATTGAGCTTTACAATATAAAGGTGCGCAACGCCCAGCACACTTTACAACTTAATAAAAAGCGAGAGGAGATTTACTTAACTCAGTATAATCTTGGTAAAGTTCCTTTAAAAGATTACTTAGATGCCCAGACTCAAAGACGTAATTCAGAACAGGAATTACTAAAAAATAAAGTTTCGCAGCTTAATAATCTTATGACCTTAGGTAAGGCAATAGGGGCTTTATAAAAAGAGGAAAAAATTAAACTGGAATGCTGCCCTAAGTGAATACACATGTATTTACTTAGGGGGATGAAGTTTACTTGCAAAGATAAGGTAAAGATATATCATTCTTACTTTATCTTTGCGGTTTATTTGAAGTTGCATATGAGGATATACATGCAGCTTTTTCTAAGATATATCTTTTCTAAAATAAAAAAATTATCAAACGGTTATTAGTAACCACCATTATGATAATACATATTACCTACTCTGTGAGTAGAAGAACAATCACTATGATAATATGTGTTTCCTACTACTATTAGTAGATGAACCATCGCTATGACAGTACCTATTACCAACATATCTTAATTTAATATATCATAAGATAATAAAATTAGGCAAGATATACAACTTTACAAAAAGCAGGTTGTATATCTTCTTGTTTATGCAATAATTATAAAATTCATAGGAGTAATAAATGAATAAAGATAAACTTTTTCAAGTTGAATGAGCAATTGCTGTAATCAATCAGATGAAATTATCAAGAACAGCATTACACTTAAAAACTGTTTTTTTAGAAGACGTTCAAAAGAAAATAAAATTTGAAAACTATCAGGGAAATGCTTTTGAAATAAATATAAAGGAACTGAATGCTATAGCAGAGCTGGATACGAAAGATCATAAACAATTAAAAGAAGCAACAAGAAAAATGATGCAACCGGTTGAAATTTGTAAAAATGATAATCCTGAGGGTATTGAATTTCTTGTTCCTATCTATTATGCCTAGGCAAATTTTGAAAAAGGTTGTTATCAATTTGTATTAGAACAGATTATGATGATTTCTTTACCAAACCCAGCCGTAAAGCTCCTAGCTTTAGCTATGGGGATATAAGGCATTCTCAAAAAATTTAAAATCTATTGTATTATTTAATCAATTATTGTAT
>CALXYT010000056.1 GCA_944393045.1 uncultured Succinivibrionaceae bacterium
TAGATTTTAAATTTTTTGAGAATGCCTTATATCCCCATAGCTAAAGCTAGGGGGCTTTACGGCTGGGTTTGGTAAATGTTTCATAAGACCAGGTTAATTATTTTCACCTTGCTTTTGTGAAAGCTGGGCTAACTTTTGCGCTCTTATCTTATCAATATCAGGTACCAAGTAAGCTAAAATTGTGGTTAATACTGTACAAATGCATATTGCCCACATAGTAGTAGGAAGCCCATAATTATCACCAAGATAACCTAAGAAAGGTGATGATAATCCCCCAAATGTTACCCCAAGACCTATGGTAATACCGGATGCTAAACCTACATGGTTGCAAAGGAACTTCTGACCTAGAACCATAGATACACTTAAGGTACCATAAATACTGAATGCTACTGGAATTAAGAAGATGGTAGCAAGAAGGTAATTATCACTTAAACAAAATAGCACCATAGAAGGAATTGATAATAGGGAGCTTAAAAATTGTACTTGTTTAAAGCCAATCTTATCGGCTAAAGCACCACCTACAATACTTGCAAGAGCCGCACATGTTGCTATTACTGTCAGGTTTATATTAGCAGTTTGTGCAGTTTGATTGAATTGATCCATAAAGTAAAGAGGAATAAAGGTAGTTAGACCAAATAAGCAAGTAGATCTAAAGAAAATCATGGCAGTGAGCATTGCAAAACCTGAGTAGCTCTCTTCCATATGAACTTCGCTTTTTTGTTTCTTTAAGTTGCGCTCTGAGTATTTCACAAAAGTTGCATTGTGACGAATAAACACAATTGAGGCAATAATAGCAGGAATACCGATAGCTAAAATACCAGGAGGTCCAAAGAATAAAGTAGAACTTGATATAATAATAGGCCCCGCTGCAAAGCCTAGGTTTCCTCCAACAGAGAAAATACTCATGCCTTTACCTTTACGGGAGCTTGGTGTTACGCAGTTTGCCATTTTTCCACCTTCTGGATGGAACACGGCACACCCTATACCCATAATAGAGATTAGGATAAACAGGAGCGCAAAATTATACACAAAACCTATAAACATCAATCCCATAGCCGCAGTTAAGATCCCCGTCACCATAAGGTATGGTCTTGGTTTTAAGTCGCTTATATACCCAAACACAGGCTGGATAATAGAGGAAACTAAACATGCCGCTAAAACAAGCAGCGATACATCCATGTTGCTGTCAAGACGTCCATGAGCATATAGTACTGCTAATGAGGCACTTAAAGAACCTTGACAGATATCAGTTGAAAAATGGCCTAACATTAGTATGTAGTTTTCTTTGTAACGTATTAGGTGCTTAATCATTTTTATACCAATAACTAATAAATTATTTTGAGTAACATACCTAACCAAAGAGTAAGGATTTATATAAATTGTTACAACTTGCTTTTTGGGGTAGAGTTTTAAGCAATAAATCAAAGAAGCTTTGATTTATTTTTGTGAAATAACTCAACTATTTTACCATATCTGAATTATCTTAGTGCATTCTTTAAAGCTCCAGGCTCTAAAAAAATCTTCTCCCTTAAAATCGTTATCTTTGTTTCATAAAAGCACTGAGTAATAATATAGAGTAAAACTTTAAGCAAACTGGAATGAAGCTAACAATTTAGCAGTTTAGAAGAACTTATTTTCTTGAGTAAAGTACTTTTGAATTACTATAGTAGGGGTAGAGAGTTATTTATTTCATGCTTTATATTCAGGGGGCTTGCATGAAGAAATTATTAATATCGGTTGTTACAGTACTTCTTGCATGTTTATTGGTAGGATACTGGTATGTGGGTTATTATCAGGAAAAAGCTTCCACTACCAAGGTTTATGGTAATGTAGATATTTACCAGGTAAGTCTGGCTTTTGAGGGAAGTGGCAGAATAGTTGCCCTTAACTACCGAGAAGGCGCAAGGGTTCATAAAGGTGATGTTTTAGGAAAGCTTGATACTACTAACCAAGAACTTGTTTTAGCCCAAAAACTTACCTCTAAAGATATCGCCCAGGAAAAATTAACTTTATTACGTAATGGTTTTCGTGTAGAAGAAATTGAAGCAGCCAGGGCTCGTCTTAATCAGGCAAAAGCCCAAGAGCACCTTGCCCAAATTACTTATAACCGTAAAGCCAGAGTTTTTAAAAACACTCACGGTAAAGGGATAAGCCAGGCAGAGGTTGATGAGGCAAAGGCTGCATTAGATGTCGCGATTGCCAGCACCATTGCTGCCCAAAATGATTATAATCTTAAAAAATCCGGCAACAGAATTGAGGAGATAAGACTTGCTGAATTAGAACTTGAGCTTATAACTAAAGAGATTGCCACTTTACAAGATACTATTGCAAGAGCCACTCTTATAGCTCCCCAAGATGGCGTAATAAGAACTAGATATGCTGAAGTTGGTGATATGGCAAGTCCAAGTTCTTTAGCATATGGTCTCCTTTTAACTACTGATAAGTGGGTAAGAGCCTATGTTGATTATAATCAGCTTCCTTTAGTGAACCTTGGTAAAGAGGTAACAATTAGTTTTGCAAATGGAAAAACTTTAACTGGTAAGGTTGGTTTTATTTCCGATTCTGCAGAATTTACCCCTAAGAATGTCGAAACTGAAGATTTACGTACTAACTTAGTTTATGAAGTACGCATAGTTGCAACTGATAAAAACGATGAATTACGTCTGGGAATGCCGGTTACGGTTATTCTAGCAAAATAACAGTAGGTTTTTAGTTATGCAAAGTGCTCCAATTGTTCGTATAGAGCATTTATCACGTAGTTTTATAGGTCCCGATGGTAAATCATTTTTTGCGCTTAATGATGTTTCCTTAACAGCCCCAAAAAATGAAATTACCATGCTGGTAGGTCCCGACGGGGCTGGAAAAACCACTTTACTGCGTATTTGCGCAGGGTTACTGGGCTTTACCTCTCCAAAGGAAGCTGCCAATAAAGTATTAGATCTTGATTTAAATACCCCAGGTAATCTTGCACAGGTTCAGCAGCAAATCAGTTATATGCCCCAGCGTTTTGGGTTATATGAAGATTTGTCAGTTATGGAGAATATGGAGCTTTATGCAAGGCTTTATGGCTTAAATAAAGAAGAATTCAGTAATAGAGCAAAAGAACTTTTGCATATGACTAATCTTACTAATTTTACCACCTACCTTGCAGGCACTCTTTCAGGGGGGATGAAACAAAAACTAGGTCTTGCCTGCACACTATTAAGCCACCCCAAACTTTTAATATTAGATGAGCCATGTGTTGGTGTTGATCCGTTATCAAGAGTAGAACTTTGGGAGATTATAAGGCGCAATGTTAAGCAAGATAAATTATCGGTGTTAATTTCGACTTCCTACCTTGATGAGACGCAATACGCCAATAAAGTTTATGTGCTAAATGAGGGGATGGTGATATTTGCGGATAGTTCAAAAGCTCTTGAGGATATGGCAAGTAATAAAACTTATGCTATATCAACCGGCCTTCCTGTTTTGCCTCGTGTATTAGGGGCGATGTTACTTGAAAAAGATAACTTAGTTGTTGATGCTGTTCCTAATAAAGGCTCCTTAGCTGTAACGCTTGGTAAAGATGTGCAGATTGATAAGTTGAATTTAGGGCAAGATTATAAAGTAAGTCCAAGAGTACAAAGGTCTGAAGATGGCTTTATGTGCGTTTTTAATAAGCTTTCCCAAAATAAGGCAAATTCTGATTCTGGAATATCAAACAAGAGCATAATGTCAATTTTTTCATCAGAGGAGCTTTTAAATTTAAGTCAAGGCAAACTTACAAATGACGCTTTTTGTGAAGATATAAAGCGCGAGAGTATTATTGAGGTTAAAGATTTAGTTAAGAACTTTGGTAATTTTACTGCTGTAAATCATACCTCTTTTAATGTGGGAAAGGGGGAGATTTTTGGGTTGCTCGGCCCAAATGGTGCCGGTAAAACTACCACCTTTAGAATGTTATGCGGGCTAATACCTGCAAGCTCCGGCATTTTAAATGTGGCAGGTTTTAATTTACGTAAGGCTCGTGTTGAGGCTCGTAAAAAAATAGGTTATGTCGCCCAGAAATTCAGTCTTTATACCGACTTATCAGTAGGAGAGAATTTAGACTTTTTTGCAGGAGTTTATGGGTTAAGGGCAGATATAAAAACTAAGCGTATAAATGAGGTAATAGAGCAATATGAACTAATGCCTTATTATAATACAAAAACTTTGCTCTTGCCTGGGGGGTTTAAACAGCGCCTATCCATGGCAGTTGGCACTATTCATAAACCTGAGATTTTATTCTTAGATGAACCAACCTCAGGCATTGACCCAATAGCAAGAAGAATATTCTGGCATCAGATTACAGGTCTTGCTAAAGAGGGCACCACGGTGATTATTACTACGCACTTTTTAGAGGAGGCGGAGTATTGCAATCGAATTATGATTCAGGATAAAGGTGAGATGATTGCTTTAGGAACTCCTGATGAGGTGCGCAAACAAGGCATGACTGCAGGCAATACCAGTGAGTATTTATCTATGGAAGAGGTATTTATTAGTATTGTTAAGAAGTTTAGAGATAAGGAGCAATAACCATGAAAGAGTTTTTAAAACGTGTTCTTGCTCTTACTAATAAAGAGTTTAAGCAATTATGGCGTGATAAAGCCAATATCATGTTGGGAATCGGATTACCGATAATCTTAATTTTTGTCTTTGGTTATGGTATTTCGTTCGATATTCGTAATGCTAAACTTGGTGTAATCGATCTTACCCATAGTGAGTTAAGCGTAAAACTGCATCATTCCATAAACGCCTCTCATTACCTTGATGCCATAGCTTATCCAAGTATCGAGGCTGCTAAAAAAGACTTTTTACTGGAGCGTATTGAAGGAGTGGTAGTAATACCTAATAACTTTGATGCAGCACTTTGGCATAATAAAGCAAGCATCGAGGTGTTTGTTGATGGTAAAGATCCTAATAGAGCGCAGGCTTTACAAGGGTATGTAGCAAGTGTTATTTCTCAAACTTATAGTAAAGAGAGCATAAAAAAGTATGGCAGGGTGCCAGGGAGCATCGATATAGCTTATAGAATGTGGTTTAACCAGGCTGTAAGTTCTACCTGGTATATTGTTCCTGGGTTAATTGTACTTATTATTACTTTAGTTGGTACCTTTTTAACAGCACTTGTTATGGCTCGAGAGTGGGAGCGAGGCACACTTGAGGCAATATTTGTAAGTCCCGTAAAACCACTTGAGATTATTTTAGGGAAGATTATTCCTTATTTTGTGGTAGGGCTTCTGGGGCTGAGCATCTGTATGCTGGCTGCAAAATTCCTTTTTGAGATTCCAATTAAAGGCTCAATTATTTTAATTTATGCTTTCTCGATGCTTTATCTTGTAATTGCCTTAGCAATTGGGCTACTAATTTCAGCAGCTGTCAGAAATCAATACGTAGCTTCCCAACTCTCAGTTGCAACAAGCTTTTTACCATGCGTAATGCTTTCAGGTTTTATTTTTGATTTACGCAATGTTCCTGTAATTGTAAGTTTTATAGGTCATCTTCTGCCTTCTACTTATTTTATGGATCTTTTAAAAACACTTTATCTTGCAGGTAATTACTGGCCAATAATCATTAAAGACGGGTTAATCCTTGGTGTTTATGCCTTATTACTTATTTATCTGACTGTTTTAAAAACCAAGAAGAGCCTGGATTAAGGAGAAAGGCGCGATGTTTATGAATTTTTTCTATCCTTTATTAAGCCTCGTTAAAAAAGAGTTCTTAGCTGTTTTAAAAGATAAGATGTCAAGAACAGTGTTAATTTTTCCGACACTGGTGCAGGCGTTTTTATTTGGTTATGTCGCAACTTTTGATATAACGGTGGTCAATTACGTCTATATTGATAAAGATCATAGTAAAGAATCAAGAGAATTAAAAAGTATGCTTGATGGATCCGGCTTTTTTAAAGAGGTGGATGTTGAAGGGAGTTTTAATAAAGCCCAGAAATTATTAAATGATCAGGAGGTTTTACTTATTATAAGCGTTGATAATACTTTTGCAAAAAAAATAGCTAAGAGCGAAGTTTCGCAAATTCAGGTTATTGTTGATGGGCGCAATAGTACAACCGCAGCCACTGCTACTGCTTATGTCAATAATATTATCGCAACCTTTAGCGCCAGATACGCCAAAAGTAATGTTAACCTTGATATCAGATCCCGCAATCTATATAACGTAAATGCCATAACGCAGTGGAATATCTTACCTGCCCTGGTCGCTACTTTAAGTATGATTCAAACGGTAATGTTATCAGCATTAAGTGTGGCAAGAGAACGTGAGAAAGGGAGTTTTGAGCAGTTGTTAGTAACACCGTTAAGTTCTACGCAGTTACTTATTGGTAAAGCTCTGCCACCAATTATTGTTGGTCTGGTGTTATCACTGGTAATTTTATTTTTTGCAAAGTTTTGGTTCGTTGTCCCTATGCAAGGCTCATTTTTATCGCTTTATATCGGTATGACAGCCTTTTGTATTTCTATTGTAGGTGTTGGATTATCAATCTCAGCCATTGCCAGGAATATGCAACAGGCAATGCTTTATGCATTTGTTTTTTTAGTGCCTGTGGTATTACTTTCAGGATTAATGTCACCAATATCTAATATGCCTGAGGCTTGGCAATATGCTAATTTTTGCAATCCTTTACGTTATGCGGTGGATATAACCAGAAGAGTTTACTTGGAAGGGGCTGATTTTATGGATCTTATGCATGATATTATCCCTCTTTTAATCATTTCCTTAGTTACTCTACCATTAGCAGGTTACCTGTTTAGAAATAAGACTAATTAAGGGATAAAAGCCAGAGAACTAAAAAGACAAAAAACAGCACAACCAAAAAACAGTTAACCTGAAAATCAGGTAATAAGCTTTAATAGCACATAGAAGGCAATTATGCCTATGGTAACCAACCCAATAGCATTAATAGAGTTTCTCTCTTTACGGGGAAAATGATGTTCATTATTGTAATGGTTACCCCAAGGGTGATTAGCATAAGGATCTTTATCAGCATTAGTATCTGTTGATTCTATCTTTGGCTTCCAAGGACTGGATACAGAATAACCATTGTCATCATTTTCATTATCATAGCCATAAGGATAGGGTTTTATGCCATCATATTGTGAATTACCACTAGCATTACCATATCCTCTGGTACCACTATAGTTATTTATATTGCCATCCCCAAATTTGTCATTGGAATAAATTGGTGCACGGGTTTTTGATTTATCACCATTAAAAGTGTTATTTGAGGTGGTAGTAGCACAATCAGCTCCATAAGTAGTGGTTTTGGTTACATTGGCAGTCTTTTTACTGTAATTTGATGATGAGGCGGCATTTGAGGCCGCATAGTGGCTATCATCTTTTTGTAAAGGAGTTTTGATAAGTAAACTTTCAGCTACCTTCTTATTAGCAATAAGCTTAAGTACGTAAATAAAATAACCTACTGCCTTATCTTTTATGTCTTTTTCTTGGGAAGGTTTTTCGAGAGCCGATATGGTGCTGGTTTTATTTGGGGAAACAGTATCAGCGCCTGAAGCAGGAGCACTATTTGCTAGATTATTAGCGCTATCTTCTTTAGTGCCGGATGTAACTTTATCAGAAGGAGAGCTTTTTAAAAAACTTTCAGTTTTGAGAAAGGATCTGTTAAAATCAGCGTTTTTAAATTCAGAAGTTTTAAATTCTGATGGTTTAAACTCTGGCTTTTTATCCAGAAATTTCTTATTAAAGTCAACCTTAGCACTAAAATTATACGTTTTAGTATTATTACTAAAGCTTGAAAAGGATGAGAGGTTATATGTTGATGAGTTAAAGGAACTATTAGAAGGAGCTGTTTTCTCTTTCTTTACATTGGCCTCTGTATTCTCTTTTGATAGCTCCTCTATATCGTTATTGTTTACAGCTGCTTTATTTTCTGAAAGAGTAGTTTCTTCCTTTTCACTGGTCTGTCTTTCCTTAGCTGTATTTTCTTTATCTTTCAGTAAGCTTTGAGAAGCTAAAGAATGAGAAAAATTAGGACTTTTATATGAGAAATTCACTGAGGAAATAGTTCCAAAGCGAGAAGATAAACTACTGATATTTGAAGATGAGGAGATTGTCGAAAAACGCCTGTTTTTAAGTGAAGATTTACTACTTTCGTTAGACTCTTTTGAGTCCTGATGATTTACGGTATCTGCTTGTTCCATAGTAATGTGTCTTATCAGAAAAAAGAGTAGGAGCTGTTCTGGGAACTTAATGTGAAGGACTTTTTAAAGAGGGGAAAAAATACATAATCGTAATATACGTACAACTCTTAATAAGGAATCTTCAAAATTTCCCCTCGAAAATGATTATATAACTAAAATTCCTTTTGCACCAAAATATTATTGCTTTTATGTCAAAAAGTTATGACAGATTGCAAAATTTTAGTGATAAAAACTTTATAAAGAAAGGCTTGAAAAAGAAATAGGGCGCATTTTCCTGCGCCTTAAGGATTACAAGGATAAATCAGAAACAAATTTTTTAACTGTTACCTTAATGAAGGTTATAAATAAAAAATTTATCGGAATCTGCTAGATTAGGATCGTTATTTTCTTTACGAGCAATAAGATCTTCAATTAATTTCTTAAAAGATTTCCAGGTAAAGAGGGCGTATACCACAAAAAGTAAATAACCAAAAGCGATAAAGCATAAGAGAGCAAGAGCTAAAAATGATGGTTTTAGGAGTAAAAATACAGCACATGCCATTACCACCTCAAAAATCGCATAATACTTTCTGATGATGGCAATTCTCTTAGCCTCGGGATGAGACATTGCGGTAAACATTTTATATACTTTACTCATCACAAAGAAGTTTAATATCAAGGTGAGTAAAAAACCAAGTACAGGGATTAAAGGTAAGAGAATAGCACCGATTAGCCCTGCGTACATTAGCTTGCGATTTTTTTCAAGTTCTTCAAGTGTTACATTATCAGGACTAAATAAATCGGCATCAGCCCCCTGAAAATCGGTAAACGGATTAAAGTAGTCGAGCTTATAGCTGCACTTTGGGCAGTATTTTGGGTGTGTTAAAATTTTATGATGGCAATAGGGGCAGTACATTAAATACCTTCGTTTA
Organism: uncultured Succinivibrionaceae bacterium; assembly: GCA_944393045.1. GTDB lineage: Bacteria > Pseudomonadota > Gammaproteobacteria > Enterobacterales > Succinivibrionaceae > HGM20899. Next base: position 9,101 of record CALXYT010000056.1, read on the forward strand.
ATAATAGTAATTCTTTTTTTCAAAACAATAATGCCATAATAAGTTAGATCAATAAGTAAAGAGCTAAAAGCCATGATGCTAAAAGCCAATAGGTTAACAAGTAACTGAATTGCTTAAAGAACTATTTTTAAAAAGATCTGTTAAACTTAGTGTTTACGGTCTTTTTTATGAGCTTCTTATTATAGTAATTTCTTTTGAAATGCTTAAAGTTGTTATATTCAAGGGCATTGTACTCTTAAATATATTTTTATCAAGAATATTTAAGGTAAACAGTATAAAAGTCCAGGTTTGCCTGGTTTTTAGAGACTTTTTTTAGAAAAAAGCGCTTTTTTCTGTGCGTTTTTTTTCAGAAAATGTTTTTACAGTCAGGCAAAAAAATTAGCGACAATGTTATACCCCCTAACTATAAAACCAAAGCTATACTAAACTACAGCAATACAAAACCATAAAACTACAGGTTTATAAAAAATATATTTTTTGTTAAGAATGTTATTTTTTGTAAAGTCAAAGCATAAAATGTCGTTAACAAGGTATACAGAATAAGAATTTTTAGGTCAATACTGTAAAATCTCAATTATAATAGAAGTAGGTACTTAAAATTATCATACAAAAGTAATAGTAGTAAAGGGTGATCATTATGGCTTTATTTGTAAATACCAACTCATCTTCGATAAATGCTCGAAGAAATTTAAGTAATTCGACTAACAAGCTCGATACTTCATATGAACGTTTAGCATCAGGGTTAAGAATTAATAGCGCTAAGGACGATGCTGCGGGACTGCAGATTGCTGATCGTTTAACTTCGCAAATTAATGGACTTGTGCAAGGTAACAGAAATGCCCAGGACGGTATCAGTTATGCCCAGACAGCAGAAGGAGCAATGGATGAAATCACCACTATGCTCCAAAGAATTCGTACACTTGCTATTCAATCTGCAAATGGAACAAATAGTGCCGAAGATCGCCGAGCTATTCAGCAAGAAGTGCTAGAACTTTGCTGCGAAATAGATCGCATTAGTGCTGATACGACTTTTGGTGGGGAGAATATTTTAGATGGTGAGACGGCTTATAAAGCAGATTTTACTGCCGATAACACCGCTGAAAGAAGTTCTAAGCAAATTAATTTTCAGGTAGGTGCTGATGCAAATCAGGTTATAGGTATTAACCTTTGCTCTGATGATGCAACTAAGGCTGGTTTTGATATGTGTGGCATGGCAGCTGCTTTAGGTTTTGCGGATACCGATGTAACAGATGATAACACCGGGACTTTTGTGGCAAACGGTACTAGTGTTGCCTTTGATGTAGAGTCAGCAGAAGCCGCACAAAACACCTTAGATAATATTGATGAGTTTATCGCCCTGGTTGATAGTAAGCGTGCAGAACTAGGTGCGGTTCAAAACAGACTTGAATCAACAATTAGAAACCAATCAAATGTACATGAGAATGTAAGTGATGCTCGCAGCCGTATTCGAGATACTGACTTTGCTGAAGAAACAGCTAATATGACCGAGCAGTCTATTATTCAGCAGGCATCACAGAATATTTTAACGCAGGCTAATCAACGACCACAGTTAGCATTGAATTTATTATCGACAAATTAACATTAACTGTTGATTAACCTTAACTACTACATTTTTACTCCATGCCAAAAGCGTGGAGTTTTTTTATGTCAGATATTACAGCCAGCCAAAAAAAAAACAACATACAAAAACCGCCCAATCCTCCTTTGACGACCAAAAATTCAAGAACTTCAGTTTTTTTTTATTTTTATTTTAAAAAAAAGATCTCCTTTCAAAAATTTGAAACTATTCAAAAATTTTGCTTATAAAAATCCAGCAGCTGCCGATAACAAGGTATCAGGGAAAGCAAATAAACTTAAAAAGTCTAACAGCAGTAGTTTAGATAGTTTTATAGTA
>CALXYT010000057.1 GCA_944393045.1 uncultured Succinivibrionaceae bacterium
GGTGGACAGTCTTTTTTTCTTTAACCATAATGAAAACTCCTGATTATATAGGTTAAATTATATCTCAGGAGTTTTTATGACTTTTTTAACCATATCTAATTTACAGAGTTTTCTTCACACGCCCTTTTTATCCCCTCGCAACAGCCGTAGATTTAAAAGCAACATCAAGCTTTAATACTTTAATAAATGATTTCTACCTTTAAAATGGTATTTACCTTTAAAAGCACAAGTGCCCCCTGCAGAGTAGAAGGATTGATTTGCACCTTCGCCCTCTCGCCCCCGCCGTACCACTTCATGGCAGAGGGCTTTACCATTAAACGTAATTTCCAGTATAGTTGCGCTCCTTTTCCATGAAACTACATGTATTTTGCGAATTCTCCATATATACTTTCAAGAATTCCATGCCATATCTTTCACTTTCAGCAAACATCATGCAGTCATCTGCATACCTTACAAACCTAATTCCCCTACTATAGAGCAGTTAATAAGGTTCATTTAGTAAGATATCAGCACACATTGAGGAGAAATTGTTACCTTGTAGTAGATCTGCTGCATTCTTAATTACCTTCCATTGGTCAATTATCTTAAGTAGAAGGAACCTGTGAATCACCGAACTTTCTTAGATCCATATCTATAACATAGATCTATCCTTCATCTGCAGTCTCTAACACTCTATCTGTCGGATTATGACAACCTCTTCCAGGCCTGCCCCCAAAGATACTATCCGGAAATTTATCTTCATAGTGCTCACTCAGAACGGCGGTTGATATACCAGAAGGACGCTTTTGCCCATTATCCTTAGGTATGTACACTCTCTTTTATTGATGAGAGCTTAAATCTCCCCTTGGTAATAAACACTATTACGCAGTATTTATGATTACCAAACCTCATGAGGAAGTCTTTACATTACCCCATCTATGCAAGCTACCTCCTACCAATACCTCACAGTATCATTGTCCAACCTTCAACTATGACCTTGCTGGCGGCTTGCAGGTTCTGGGACTTTCACCATCAAAAATGCGCCAGCCATGCACACGAAAAAAAAAACACCCTTAAATAATATTTAAGGATGTTAAAAATGGTAAATTTTTTTATTGTTTGGCTTTTAGTTTAAAAACTTTAATTATTAAAAACTATTCTTAAACCTCTTCATCACGCTCTTTTTTTTGTGAAAAGCTCGTTGATGAATGATAAATAAACCCAAACTTTGATTTTTTCTTACGTATCTTTCTAACTAAAGGTTTAGCATAAGCAGAGTACTTTTCCTTTAAGTCAACTGAATCTGGTACGTTATTAAATACCTTAACGCTCTCATCAATGATATTTGTGTACTCAGAATTATCTTCCATTTCTACCTGCTTTAACAGCTTAACACTTAAAGCACAGCATACAGGAATTAACCCACTACTATCACTAAAGCGTCTTGGCAAACCATCGCTTTCAGAGGAATCAAGAACCACACTCCATCTCATGCCACTTACAGCAGGTGGTAAATGGAAACAAATATCATAACTACTTGCATTAAAGAGCATTAGCCATCTTTCACCATGCTCACCATAATCACCAATATCAAGCATAAATACTTGGGCAACAGGAGAATGCCAATCAGCTGCTACCAACGGAAAACCATTAGGATGATACCAGTTAACCTCATGGTCAGATGATTTAGAAATTCTAAAAGAATCATCTTGTAATTTAAGCTCAGTAAATACTTCAGAACTTAAACGAATGCTTATTAAACGTTTAACAAACTTATAGAGATCCTTTTTCTCTGGAGTTAAATTCCAATCAACCCAGCTGATTTCATTATCCTGGCAATAGGCGTTATTATTACCTTTTTGGGTACGTGAAATCTCATCACCTGCCACAAAGTGTGGAATACCCTGGGAAAGTAATACAGTAGCAAACATATTACGCTTTACCTGGGCACGCTTTTTAAGGATATAAGGACTCTTAGTTACCCCTTCTTCACCCCAGTTGCATGACAAGTTATTACAGCAACCATCACGGTTATCCTCACCATTAGCTTCATTATGGCGTTCGTTATAACTTACTACATCCTCAAGTGTAAAACCATCATGGTAGCTTACAAAGTTTACGGAAGAGTTTATGGATCTGAAGTTCTTAGGATATAAATCGCGAGAACCAAGTAATCTTGTCGCAAAATCCCCCATGGTACCTTGATCACCACGCCAGAAGGCTCTTACGGTATCACGGTATCTATCGTTTTGTTCACTCCATTGCATTGGGAACTGCCCTACTCTATAACCATAAGGTCCAATATCCCAAGGCTCAGCAATTAGTAAAACCTGATTTATTACAGGATCGGCATTACATGCTTTAAAGAATGCCCCATGTGCCTCAAATGAATTAAAAACATAATCATTTGTTTCACGAGCAACTGTTACAGCAAGGTCAAATCTAAAACCATCAACCTGCATTACCTCAACCCAGTAACGCAAAGAATCAAGTACTAGTTTTAAACCTACTTCGCTTGATACATTAAAACTATTACCGCATCCTGTTACATTGGTAGAGGCTGAGTAATTTACACTCTTATCCTGATTACGTTCATAAACGTAATAATTTCTATTATCAAAACCTCTAAAGGAAACATTCGGCCCCCCAAAGCCTCCTTCTGCCGTATGGTTATAAACTACATCAAGAATAACCGCTATACCTGCTTTATGCAGTTCACGCACCATAGTCTTAAATTCAGTTACGCTATCTTTATAAGCATAAGAAGGTTCTGGTGATAAATAATTTATTGGATTATAACCCCAGTAATTAGTTAACCCCATATCAACAAGACGAGATTCGCTCATCTTGCTATAAATTGGTAATAACTGCACTGCTGTTATACCAAGATCTTTAAGATAACTAATTACCTCAGGATGGCACATACCTAAATAAGTACCACGAATTTCAGGTGGAATATTAGGATGTAACTTAGTAAATCCTTTAACATGAGTTTCGTATATAATTGCATTAGCACGAGTTAATTTTGGTTTTTTAACGCCTTGCCAATCAAAATCAGAATCATCAACTACTACTGATTTACTAATAAAATTGATATTATCATTAAGATATTTTTGGTAGTTCCACAATTGTGGTTTATTTAATTTCTTAGCGTAAGGATCAATTAAATACTTTGTTTTATCAAAAGCTACGCCACGTGGAGGATCATATAGACCATCAACACTATAGGCATATAATTGCCCGGCTTTTACTCCTTCAATAAAACCAAACCAAACACCATCACTTTTTTCAGGTAAAGTAAAACGTGCTTGTTCATGTTCATTTTCATCAAAGAGCACCAAGGTTACACTTGTTGCCTCAGGAGCCCAAACACTAAAATTGCAACCCGTTTCACGGACAAAGGCCCCTAATGGGGCCTTTGTTCCAGATACGAGCATGAATTTAGATTCATTACCCATGTATCTTAATCTCCGATACGTTTAATAAATAAAGTAGAGAGAGGAGGAAGATTAATAACTATTGAGTTATACTGACCATGCCATGCAACATCAGTAGCCTTAAAGGTTAAACCACCTACATCGTAATCACTCCCCCAGTAATGCTTACTGTCGGTATTTAATAATACCTTATAAGTACCTCTTGATGGAACACCTAAACGGTAACCCTGATGTGGAGTTGGAGTGAAACTACTTACTACCATAATTTCATTCTTACCGTCCTGATCGCGACGCATCATCGCAAAAATACTATTCTGGTAATCAGAATGATCAAGCCACATAAAGCCAGTCTTATCGTAATCAGCGCTATAAAGTGCAGGTTCAGTTAAGTATAACTTATTTAAGTCCTTAATAAGCTGCTGCTGCCCTTTATGCTTATCGAACTGTAATAACCACCACTGTAACTGGCTATCATGATTCCATTCAGCTGTCTGAGCAAATTCAGTACCCATGAAGTTAAGCTTCTTACCTGGATGAGCATACATATAACCCATGTATGCACGAAGGTTTGCTGCTTGCTGCCATTCATCTCCTGGCATCTTATAAAGCATTGAAAGCTTACCATGTACTACTTCATCATGAGAGATTGAAAGAATGAAGTTTTCATCATAAGCGTAAATCATAGAGAAAGTCATTTCACTATGGTGATACTTACGATAAATCGGATCTTTCTTCATGTATTCAATAGTATCATGCATCCAACCCATGTTCCACTTAAAGCCAAAGCCTAAACCACCAGTATATGTAGGTCTTGAAACACCTGGGAATGCAGTAGATTCTTCTGCTACGGTCATAGCATATGGGAATCTCTTGTATACTTCTTCATTGAACCATCTAATTAAACTGATAGCTTCGTAGTTATGGTTACCACCATCAACATTAGGAACCCATTCACCGGCCTTACGTGAGTAATCCCAATATAACATTGAAGCAACAGCATCTACACGAATACCATCAACGTGATAATGTTCTAACCAAATAAGAGCACTTGCTACCAAGAACTGTCTTACAGTATCACGACCGAAATCGTAAATATAAGAGTTCCAGTCTGGGTGCCAACCACGACGAGGATCTTCGTATTCGTATACTGGTGTTCCATCAAAACGTGCTAAACCATGAGAATCTGATGGGAAGTGAGCTGGAACCCAGTCAAGAATTACACCGATATTAGCCTGGTGAAGTTTATCCACAAAATACTTAAAGTCATCTGCACTGCCAAAACGGCTGGTTGGAGAGAATAGACCTAATGGCTGATAACCCCATGAACCAGAGAATGGGTGTTCCATAATAGGAAGTAATTCTACGTGAGTATAACCCATTTCCTTAACGTATGGGATAAGTTCATCTGCCATTTCACGGTAGCTTAAGCTATCGCCGTTTTCATGTCTCTTCCATGATGCAAAATGAAGTTCGTAAATAGAAACAGGCTGCTTGAGCTTGTCGTTATACTGAGACTTAATCCATTCTTCATCATGCCACTGATAGCTCTTCTGGTTATAAACAACAGACGCAAAAGAAGGATACTGTTCAGCGTAGAAACCAACAGGGTCAGCCTTATGAGGAAGTCTGTTTCCTAATGGGTCTTTTAATTCGTACTTATAACGATCACCTTCACCCAGACCTGGAACAAAGAGTACCCAGTGACCAAGTAAGCTACGTGCCATAGGATGACGACGACCATCCCAGAAGTTAAAATCACCGATAACACTTACATTTGATGCAGAAGGTGCATATACCGCAAAACGTACACCCTTAATCTTCATGCCATCAACTTCAATTTCAGTAAGCTGAGCACCTAAAGTACGGTAAATATTAGCAGCATCATTCTTTAAAGTTGATAACCCATCAAAAGCTTCAACTTTAAACTGATATGGATCAATGATATTAACTTCTGAGTCCTGATATTTAGCATTGAATGAATAATGGAACTCTTCCTTTGCATCAGGAAACTCGCATTCAAATAAACCTTCTGGTTCTACTAAATGCATTGAAGCAATCTTGTCCTTACCATTTAAAGACATTACATCAACACCTAGTGCTCCAGGAAGCCATGCTCTTAAAACATATCCACCCTTGTCAGAATTCTTTTGAAGTCCTAATTCTTCAAAAGGCTTAGCTAGATTAGCATTATTAAGTTGATCAATAAGCATCTAATTATCCTTGTATTGTGAAGGTTAATGCGTTTGCAGTATCCCTGTTTATATCTAAGTCGTGACCAATAAGGTAAACGAATTATTTAAAAAATCTGTAACTTATTACTACTTGTTATAAAAAAAACAGTCCTCATTTTATAAAGCGCTTATAAATAAAGTCAATAAAGTCTATTGCAAATTATTAAGCTCTATCACTGTTTTACTTAAATTTACCAGTTAAAAAAAACAGTAGAAAAACAATATAACTTTTATCAATGAGAACTTTCAACTTCTAGGTGGTATCAGCTCGATACCACCTGAATAACATTAGAATGAGCGACTTACTTTAGTACGTGCTTCAGTCATCTTCTTGGTTAATTCCATGATTTCACTATCAGCGAAGATCTCATCAATGTTCTTAGAGAGTTTACGTCTCCAGTTTGGATACTGATATGAAGTGCCTGGAATATTAACAGGCTTATCCATACCTAACCAATCTTCGATCTGGGTACTAAATAACGCACAGTTACCTAAACACATATGGATCTGCATACCATCACGTAATTCTCTGCTCATTGGGCAATTTCTACCGTCTGAAGGAACTTTATCAGAAATTACACCGTGCCAGTGCATACTATCTAAGATACGCTGCTGGTCTTGGTAACGAGCTTCACCAATTACACGAACATTTTCGTCAGTATAAAGACCTAATTCTTTACCCAGTGTTAAGTCTGAATGACTCCACCAACCTTCAATAGTTGGCATATCGTGTGTAGAAAGTGCACTCATTGCCTGTTCTACGTAATCCTTTGGAGAAATGAAACCACCATCAGTTTCGCTCTTTTCCCAGAAGAAAATCTTATAAGAGTGAATACCAGAATCACGTAAGATTGACTTCATTTCTTGAGGTACAGTACCTAAATCTTCACCAATGATTAAACTCTTGTTACGGTGAGATTCAAGAGCAAGAATACCAACTAAGTCATGTACACGGTAGTATACATATACGCCTTCTTTAGCGCTTGCCATAGGTGGAACCCACCATAGACGTAGCAAGCTCATAGCATGGTCAATACGTAAAGAACCACAATGACGCATATTAGATCTAAATAAGCTGATAATTGGTTCATACTTGGCTTCTAAAAGCTTACGTGGATCCATTGGAGGTAAACCCCAGTTCTGACCTAAAGGCCCTAATGGATCTGGTGGAGCACCGATTGAAGCATCCTTACAGTAAAGATAACCGTTTGCCCAAATTTCTTCTGAACCAGATGATACGCCTACTGCTAAATCACGGTAAATACCAACTACCATACCGCACTTCTTAGCAACTTCATTAGCTTCACCAAGCTGTTCATCAGCTAAGAATTGTAAATACTTATAGAACTTAACTTCTGTTTCATGTTCCTGAGCGTACTTCTTAATGAACTTATCGTCAGGCTTCTGATAACCTTCTTCAAACTTTGGCCAGCCCCAAGCCTGAACACCATCACGGTAATATGCAGCCATGATAGCATCGTAGGTTGCCATATAATCTAATGACTTACCACCTTCTTCACAGAACTTAAGGAATGCTAAACCACGCTTGGTGCGTCTATCATCAATTCTTGAATGTTCAAAGGCAATACGTAAAACATTAAGTTTTACTTTCATTACATTCTTATAATCAACGTACTCTAAGTCACGGAGGAACTTAATCTGTTCTTGAATAGCCTGACCGTTAGCATACTGCTGAGCTTCAGCACAAGTTTTAAATTCAGGAACTGAAGGCACGCTAATATAAATAACGTTTAACCATCTACGAGAAGATGGGCTATATGGACTGGCTTCTTCTGGATTTGCCGGATATGCTGCATGAATTGGGTTAATACCCACAAAACCTGCACCACGCTGAGCTACGTTCTGAATTAGAGAAGCAAGGTCAGCAAAATCACCAATACCCCAGTTATTCTGGCTTCTTAATGTATAAAGCTGAACAGATGGTCCCCAAACTTTGTAACCAGATGCAATTGCCTGTGGCTTGTAACAAGCATTAGGAACAATTATTACTCTGATACTAGGTAACTTTCTTTCAACTGTTGTGAAGGTAACATCGTGGTAACCTAAAGGTAAAGCTACAGAAACTGCAGCTGTATACTTAGACATTTCAACGCCATCAACTACACGAGTATCGTGCTTGGTTGCTGGATTAATTAACAATAAAGCACTGGATTTAGCACCGTCTTCTTGAACTATGTCATAGGTGATTTCACCTGCAAGTTCTTTATCTGTTAATGCTAAAGTGAAAGTTAAAGGAAGATTCTCCTTAACTACAATCACAGGTTCAGAACCTTTCTTGTATAAAGAATCTAACTCATCATTATACTGCTTTGCAAGAGCAGCTTCATCATCGACTTTGTAACCTAAAGCACGTAAGCACTGAAGTTTACACTCATGAGAAATTACAACTAGTTTACCAGTTGCATCAATATAATCACTTGCTATACCACAAGTTTTTGCAATTTGTTCAATTAAATCTGACATAACGGAACCATTAATGTAGTTTAAGCCTATCAGTTACATTTTAAACAGTCACGAAATAATTGCAAAGAAAAAAATAAAAGAAAACGTTTTTAATTACACTTTTTTTTAATTTTTTAATTTGCAAGGCTTTTCATAGTTTGATAATGATGCTAAAAAGCTCTAATTTTCGCTCTAATAGCCATCAAACCATAGAAATTATCATACTAAAATATTCATCTAAGAATTATACTGACTAACTGTTATTGTATAATTCTTATTCATTTTTTAGCACTCGTAACAACGCATTAAAGCATGTAACTGCTTTAAACTTGCATACTCTTTTACTTGAGAGTAATGTAAGTAAACTTGGATAAGAGCTGTCCTATATAGTTTTTATGCGCAAGAACAGTATAACAAATTACCATATCTTATGGCAAATCACCAAGACAACAATATGAAAGATAAGTATGAAGAGGCAAACTTCTTTTAAATAGTTCACACTCTTAAGAAAATTGGGTATATTGTTTTCAAAGCCCAATATATGCATTTTTCAGGAAAGTAACTTTTACACTTTCTCTTAAACGATGAAAGCCCGGCTTACGCCGAGCTTCCAATCAACTTGATTCTAAGCTAAATATTAGCCGTTAACCTTAGCCATGTGAGCTACAAGATCAAGAACCTTGTTAGAGTAACCGATTTCGTTATCGTACCAAGATACAACCTTTACGAAAGTATCAGTTAATGCAATACCAGCCTTAGCATCAAAAATTGAAGTACGGGTATCGCCTAAGAAGTCAGAAGAAACTACTGCATCTTCAGTGTAACCTAATACGCCCTTTAATTCGCCTTCTGAAGCTTCCTTCATAGCCTGGCAAATATCAGCATACTTAGCTGGCTTTGCAAGGTTTACAGTTAAGTCAACTACTGAAACGTCAAGGGTAGGAACACGCATTGACATACCAGTTAACTTACCGTTTAATTCAGGGATAACCTTACCTACAGCCTTAGCAGCACCAGTAGATGAAGGGATAATGTTACCAGCAGCAGCACGACCACCTCTCCAGTCCTTTAATGAAGGACCGTCTACAGTCTTCTGAGTAGCAGTAGTTGAGTGAACAGTAGTCATCAAACCGTCAAGAATACCAAACTTTTCATGAAGAACCTTAGCGATTGGAGCTAAGCAGTTAGTAGTACATGAAGCGTTAGAAACGAACTGAGTACCCTTAACGTACTTATCGAAGTTTACGCCACAAACGAACATTGGAGTGTCGTCCTTTGAAGGAGCAGACATAACAACGTACTTAGCACCAGCGTCAATGTGACCCTGAGCCTTTTCCTTAGTTAAGAATAAACCAGTTGATTCAACAATGTATTCAGCATCTACTTCATTCCACTTTAAGTCAGCTGGGTTTCTTTCTGCAGTTACACGAATCTTCTTGCCATTAACAATGAGCTGTGAGTTTGCAACGTCTGCTTCGATAGTACCCTGGAAAGCACCGTGCATAGTATCATACTTTAACATGTAAGCTAAGTAATCAACTGGGCATAAGTCATTAATGCCTACGATTTCGATATCATCGCGATTCTGAGCAGCACGGAAAACAAAACGACCAATACGGCCAAAACCGTTAATACCAACTTTAATTGTCATATTATTTTACCTAAAATATATTTGTCTTGTTTGTGATATATCTTCGCCTGTAGCAAATAGTCACAACTGATAAATGGACTATCTATACAAGCCAAGCTTTGTAAACAGCGTTATTCGCTTTTGCTCTTGATTATAAAACAACTTGCTTATTACTTCAAGACTAATATCCTATTTATACGTTAAATTATTATAAAGACGAAGTGTATTATCTTGGTATTTTCATTTTAATTTACACTCCAGCAATTTTTTTTCATGCTCGGTCTTTATAATGATTTTCACTACAACTTTTAGTAATAAAACACGCTATTTTACTCCCCTACTTTACCTATGGTTTTCTAATAATTTTGCACTTTTTTAAATTGAAAACTTACTCTTTAAAACATCTTAAATAGTTACATTCTTTTAAATTTATCTAATTCTCTCATAAACCTTCAGCAAAGCACTCCAATCTTTATATATAATAATAATAATAATAATAATCTTAGGAGTTTACTATGGATAATAAATAGAACGCACTAAAAGATATTATCTTGCGTACAACCAGGGATGTGTTTTTTTTGTAAGTTCCATTAAAGGCTTTCAGATTGCTGTAAGAGACGAGGTAACACCTTTTCATAAATGTTTTTATACACCAGGCTGCATTTTAATAATCCAAGGAACTAAAGTTGTTATCTACAAAAAAAACAATATCGAATATGCTAAAAGGCAATACCTTCTTTCTTGTACCTATATTCCGGCCACTACAAAAATTACCCAGGCATCACTACAAGAGCCTTTTATTGGAGTATTGTTAGAATTTGACTCAACTCTACTCTCAGTAGCTTATTGCTAATAGCAAATCTGATAATTCTGCCCAATACATGAAAAACCATTTGCCACAGTTGATACTGACAATGAACTATTAGATGCTTTTTATCGCTTACCAACCCCAGCCGTAAAGCCCTTAGCTTTAGCTATGGGGATATAAGGCATTCTCAAAAAAGTTAAAATCTATTG
>CALXYT010000058.1 GCA_944393045.1 uncultured Succinivibrionaceae bacterium
AAGAGTTTTGAATATGAAATTTTGCAACGGTGAAACAATGATTTGACCATGGTCAAAACTTATAGTCAAAACTACTTATAATATTTAGTTATTTTCTACCACGTCCACGGCTCTCATCAACAATAATAGTTTTTTTCTCTGTTTCTTTATTAGTTTCTTCAAGTATTGATTTTTGAGATTTTAATTTATTGACTTCTTCATCAGGAAGTATCTTCCAACCTTTTTCATAAAATGTTGTTAAATCATTTCCTGCAGGAACATACCAATATTTAATTGAAGTATCCCATTGAGCCCCTAAAGCTTTACCTTCCTTGTATTTCATGCCTAAAGGAACGATAAAATATGTATCTTTGCGTGATTTATTGCTTACACTTTTTAACTCTATATTTTTCAGAATATTTTCAGCTTGTTCACTTAATTCAAGAGCCATTGCATCTAAATCAATTTTACCATGTAATATATTATCTTCAGTTAAACTCATTGAATATTTAGAAACCAATTCATCAGGGTTTCTTGAAAAATTGAATAATCTTGTGGCATTCTCTTGGGAAAATCTGTCGCTATAGTTAAAAGACAGAAAATGTAGGTCATAAAAATCTCTTACCTTACTTCTAGGTGTATCTCCATCATATGCAGCTTGCAATTTATAATCTATCAATTTTTCTACAGAAGCAAAACGATTACCATTTAAGACATAAACATCTTCATTGTTAACAGGATTTCGATAAGAAACTTCTATTTTTAATGATTTTTTTTCATTTATAGTAGGAATAGAATATTCAATTAAGTATCTACTTACTGTCAATGTATCTTTTTTTATGTGAAGTTTTTCCAATCTTATATCATTAGGAATTGAATTTTTTAACTTACTAACCAAATTAAGCTTAGCATATGAATCAAAGTCTAAATCTTCAGAAAATCTAGTTAAGCCATATCCTAAAAATAAGGCTGTTCCACCTTTTAATACCAACGGTGTATTTCGTAAATTTTGTAGAATTGAAACCATTAGTTTTCTGTGATATACTTCTGCTTTTGTCAAAATTATTCCATTAAAGGATTCCTCAACTTCCACTGTTCCAATCTCTCTCTTTGTGTACTATTAAGTTTATTTTCCATAACGTTTAAAATGCGATATACCTTCTCTTTATCTTCAAGACTTGGAAACCAATCATCAAGAATTATTGTGTCTATTGGACCTGTTTGAAGCACTGTACTAAACATAATATCAACCATTGCTCTTGGGTGTTCTGCAATCCATACAGGTGTATTTTCAGGAAAGTATCCCATTTCATTTAAACGAGAAGTACCATCAATTATTCCCAAATCACCAATTAAGTAATTAGTGTTAAATTTCTGTCCTTCTCCAAAAATCCATAAATCTATCTTATTATTTCTCTCAGGATGCCCCCAATACATACTTGAATGCCAATCTCCTGTTCCATCAGGACTAAGAATGTTTAGTGCTAATATACTACTAACGTATACCTTTGGAGATGTTTTTGGAATATATATCATTTTTTCACCAATCATACTTCCCCACCCATAATAAAAAAAATACTTTTAAATAATCTTCTTTTGAAAAAAAATATGGAGTAAATACCCTTATATTTTTTTAACAATAAAACAAAAAGTTCCTTATACTATTATAACAAAAATAAAAAAGGAATATTTATGAAATTTGGCTATATAAGAGTTAGCACTCGAAATCAAGCAACTGATGGAAATTCAATTGAAGCTCAAAAAAATTTGCTTTTAGCCTGTGGCATTACTGAAGATAACATATTCATTGATATTAAAAGTGGTGCATCAATTGATAGACCTCAATTAAAAACATTAATGAATAAACTAGAATCAAATGATATGCTAGTTGTAACCAAACTAGATAGAATTGCTCGTTCAGTTTTGGATGGATCAAAATTATTAAAACAACTTCAAGACAAACATATTATTTTAAATGTTTTAAATTTTGGAATCTTTGACGATTCTAATCCAACAGGAAAACTAATGATAAGTATTATGTTCTCGTTTGCCGAATTTGAAAGGGACCTTATCAAACAAAGAACATTTGAAGGCAAAGCCATTGCAAAACAAAAATCTACTTACAAAGAAGGAAGACCTAAAAAATTTTCTGAAAATAAACTCAATGCTGCAATTGAAATGTTAAATAATGGAAAAAGCTATAAAGAAGTATCACAACTGCTTAATATAAGTATATCTACTCTAACTAGATATAAAAGGAAAAAACATGACTGTAATTTATAAAAATGATGATAATACTGAAATCTATATCAGAATAACATCAAAAACAATTGAAGTTTTAACTCCTGAAGAAGCAAAAATTTCTTTAAATACAAAAAAATATAACGACAAAAATACAATATACGAACACTATATATACTTTATAGAAATTCAGAATAAGCCAACTAATAGTAAAAAAGCATTATTGGTAGCATTAAATAATTTAATAGGAAATACAAACTTAAAAAAAAAGTAACAGAAATTGATTTTTCACAAAAAACAAGACAACTTCTTCAAAAAAAAATAAAAAACCAAACTAAAATTTATTATCTCACTATATGTAAGTTTTTTTTCACTTGGCTATATGAAAATGAACTGATTCCATATAACCCCCTACAAAATTACAAAATTCCCAAACTAAAGAATGATAGTATTAAACGTCCTGCTCTTAACTGTGATAATTTTCATACCTTAAACGATGCCCAAAAAGAAATCTATCATTTTTTTTTAAATATCTATCAAAAACAATCAATCTATGTATATAAAATTTGGTTAATTCAATTCATTGCTGCAACTCGTGTCAATGAAACAATTCAACTAATCAAAAACTACAAAGAAAATGATAGTTATGTTGTTATAAACACCAAATGTAAAAAAAATTTTATGATTCCTGTAACTTCAATTTTAAATTCTCTTATTAAAGATACTCAAGAATTTGTTTGTAAATATAAAAATTTCTCATCTTTTATCAGAAGAACAATTCCTACTCAATATAAAGAGCTTTTCACAATTCACGGATGTCGAGCAATATATAGAACGACAATTGAATTATTAGAAAATAATAAAACTTTTACCTTTGAAGAAAAAGAAGCTTATATTTGTCATTTTAATTTTTCATCAACCGAGAGAGCATATCTTAGAACTGATTTCTTTGAACAAAGAAAAAACATTCAAATTATTTGGTCGAAATGGTTAATTTTAATAACTTCAAGTATATTGTCTGGCTCTGAATTAAATATTAAAGATTACAAGTAATAACATTGAATTAATCAAGAAGTAACTTTGTCGTTTTTCTTTAGTATTCAGTGCTGCAATTATTTCTTAATCTTTCTTGAATATCTGCATATTGAAAAGCTCTAAACTTTTTAGTTAAATCTTGTACTTTTTTAAAAAATTCATTGCATTTCATCTTATTAAAATCATAATCATTGTTAATTTTCTCAACAATATCTTTATTGAATCTACCTAGAACCAACAATTCATTTACGAATTGAAACATTTCTTTATTACATCCAAATTTATGATAAATAAAGAAATTTATGGCAACCTTCTTCACATCAAGAAAAGTTCTTGTTTTATTAACTCTAGTAGTACCTATTAAGTTAATCATTGTATTTTTAAAATTAACACCAACACACAACAACAAATCTTCAAATTCTTGTAAATTCAATAAATATGTCAAAGTACATTTTTCTTTAACAAGATTCTTCATTTTGTAATTAAAAGTATTGCGTGGCATTGCCAGCTTATTTTTAGATAAAGCATAAGATACATACTTATCATAGTAATAAGATAAATCTTCAGCATTATCTCTAAAAGAAAGCCACTGTTCATTCCAATATTTTTTTGAAGGTTTAAGATATTCATATTTTTTTCTATACGAAATACCCTGATTTAAGATTTTATTAACTGTAGGTTTAGAGCACCCAATTTGCTCAGCAATTTTTTGCTGTGAAAGTCCTTTTTTAGACAATTGACGTATTTGATATATTTGAGAATTTGAAAGCATGTGAATTAGAACTCCTAAAAAATAACTCAATAACTCCAAATAAAGTCACTTCTTCTTTGGTGTTCAAAACAAAGAACTTTATTTTTCATTAAAGGTCATATATTAATACACTTTAATTAATTAGAAGCCCTTCCCTACACGCTCGAGCCATTTAAACCCTAAATTGTATTTTTTTAGTAAACTTTTTTGTTGTTTATTTTTTGTTCAGAACGAACAAATAAAGAAAAGTTTTGATTTGGTTTAAATTTAGCATATGGTGTTAGGAGTTTATTCTTTAAAATTCAGCTATCGAGCGTTATTAGTCATACAAAAAGAACTGACTGTACAAAGCCCCTCTGCACGCCTGAACATACTTGTTAGATTGATTAACAAGCGAATCTTACGTTGCCCTTACGCAGAGCCCCCCCCAGTAGACGGCAACATACATAAATCACCCAACCCGAACACAACTCGCATCATCCCCATTAGGCAATTGCTAACGTTAAATAACTAATCATTATTACATTCTTCAAACTTTTATCTTATTCTATCCTTAACTCTTAATGCTTAGCTCAAGGTTATTATTACAAATAATGCCTTGAGCTTTGTTTTTAGTTTAGTTCTAAGGTTATGAGTTATTACCATTACCATTCCCCTACTCTTTCATTATTGCCGTTTCTCTTAAAAATATTAGGGAATGATAATCGTAATCGTAATCATAATGCTAATAACAGTAAAGCCGCATAAAAAGAAAACAACTATTGTGTTATAACAGCTATAGTTATAGTAATCGCAATAGATATAGAAGTTATTACTAAAGTAGCAGTGGTAGAGATAACTGAAGATTTCAGTATTACTGATGATTACGCTGATACATATTTCTTCTGATCTTCCCTCCTTTTTTCAATTATCCAATGTTAGATGTTTCAGTAATAGTTGGTTTTTTATTGGTTTTGCTTATTCTGGTTTAGTGGTTTTGCACGTGTACTGTTTGAGAATTGGAATTAGGTATAGCAAGCTTGGAAAAGAAAAAGGAAGTTGGTTGGTTCCTCTACGTTTGGGTTTTTGTGGTAAAAAAATTGCGTTTTCATGAAAACTTACAGAATTTAACCCATTTACGGGAAAGTAGGTGTATACGAATCATACATTTTTAAATTTTTTTTAATTTTTTATTATTCTTCAAAAATGTAAATTTTACCAACACTAATTTGCTATTTTTTGAACTGAAAAAAAACACTAGAAAAAACTAATTGCTTATTTTTTGATTATATAAATTATATAAGCGTTTTATAAGAATAATATAGTATTGTTCATTACCTACAATATTTTGTATAAAACATTAACAAAAATCACTTAAAAAACGACCATGATATAAAAAGTAGTTGTGTTTTTAAAATTTTTAACAATCTATATTTAGTGGTATAAATTACTCTAAGTAAGAAAAATTACCATATTTAGCAGAATTTCCAATTTTCTCTAAAACTATCTAAAATCCCTTTTAGAAAGCCATTTTCTAAAAAAAAGAGGTGTAAATCTCATTTTTGACATTCTAAATTATGGATTTTAAAATCTGTTTACAAGCTAAAAAAAACAATATAAAATTCGCATCAAGAAATGACATTAGCCATATATTGATGTATGTTATTATTATAGTAACTAGATAAAGGATGTTTTATAAAAGTTTTACCAACTTATAGGGATTTGTATTATACATGTCCACTCCTGCAAACTTTTACCAGAAGTTTGATATTATAATAATAACCAATATCGTGGACTTATATATAATAAACAAAGATTTATATATAAGTTCTTTTTTAGGCTTTGATTTTTTTAGCCTCGCAGACTGAAATAATGATATTCAGTCTTAAATCAAATAAATGGTCTTACAGATAACGAATCAGAGTTTAATGGGTTCTTTAGGTTGCCTTAGATTACTTTAACTGATTCTTTTTTGTAAGTTAATCGATTAAATTAGCTGGAGACTACTAACGTGGATAACATCTCTGTTATTAAAAGAGACGGCAATAAAGTCGCATACGACGGGATTCGTATTGTTGATGCAGTATCAAAAGCTCAGGAAGCTTGTGGTATTCATGATTTAAATCTATGTGCTAGCATTGAATCTGCTGTATACAACAAACTTAAAGGTAGAGACCAGGTTGAAATTTCTGAAATTCAAACCTTAGTCGAAAATGCACTTATGGCAAGTAAATATAAGCAAGTTGCTCGTGCTTATATTGAATATCGTCATGACCGTGACCGTATGCGTGAAAAAAGCAGTCAGCTCATGAAAGACGTTGAAAGTCTTATTGAACAAAACAATCCTGAATTGCTTAATGAAAATGCTAACAAAGATAGCCGTGTTATCCCGACTCAGCGTGACTTATTAGCAGGTATTGTTGCAAAGCATTACGCTAAGCAGCACATGCTACCTCACGATATCGTGTCAGCTCATGAACGTGGTGAAATTCATTTCCATGACCTTGACTATTCACCATTATTCCCAATGTTTAACTGTATGCTTATCGATATTGGCGGTATGCTTACTCAAGGTTTTAAGATGGGTAATGCCGAAATTGAAACCCCAAAGAGTATTTGTACTGCAACTGCCGTTACAGCTCAAATCATTGCTCAAGTAGCAAGCCATATATACGGTGGTACTACTATCAACCGTATTGATGAGGTATTAGCTCCATATGTGACTAAGAGCTACCAGAAGCATTTAGCAGTAGCTAAAGAATGGAATGTCCCTGAAGCTGAAAACTATGCTAAGGCTCGTACTGAAAAAGAATGTTACGATGCTTTCCAGTCTCTTGAATACGAAGTAAATACTCTTCACACTGCTAATGGCCAAACTCCATTTGTTACCTTAGGTTTTGGGTTAGGCACTTCTTGGGAATCAAGACTTATTCAGCAGTCTATTTTAAAGAACCGCATTGTAGGTCTTGGTAAGAACCATAAGACTGCAGTATTCCCTAAGCTGGTATTTACTATTCGTAGAGGATTAAACCTTGATAAGACTGATCCTAATTACGATATTAAACAATTAGCTTTGGAATGTACCTCTAAGAGAATGTATCCAGATATCGTAAACTATGATCAGGTTGTAAAGGTAACAGGTTCATTTAAGGCTCCTATGGGTTGCAGAAGCTTCCTTGCTCCATACGTTAAAGATGGTGTAGAGCAACATGACGGTAGAAATAACCTAGGTGTAGTTTCAATCAATCTTCCTCGTATTGCTATTGAAGCTCATGGCGATGAAAAGACTTTCTATGAAATCTTAGATCAGCGTCTGGAAATTTGCTATCGAGCACTTATGGAACGTATTAAGCGTCTTGATAATGTTAAAGCAAAGGTTGCTCCAATTCTTTATATGGAAGGTGCTTGTGGCGTAAGACTTAAAGCTGATGATAATGTATCTGAAATCTTTAAGAACGGTCGTGCCTCAGTATCTTTAGGCTACATTGGTATCCATGAAACTATCAACGCTCTTTATAGCCAAGGTACTCATATTTTTGATAGTGAAGAATTACGTCAAAAAGGTATTGAAATTGTTAAACACCTTCACGATGCTACCGAAAAGTGGAAGAAGGAAACAGGTTATGGCTTTAGCCTCTACTCTACACCATCAGAGAACCTTTGCAATAGATTCTGCAAACTCGATACTCGCGAATTTGGGGTAATTAAGGGAGTAACTGATAAGGGCTACTACACCAACAGCTTCCACCTTGATGTAGAAAAGAAGGTAGATCCATATGCTAAGATCGACTTCGAGATGCCATATCCTCCATTAGCATCAGGTGGCTTTATTTGTTACGGTGAATTCCCATCATTACAAATGAACCCAGAAGCTATTGAAGATGTATGGAATTATAGCTACGATAGAGTTCCTTACTACGGTACTAATACCCCTATCGATGAATGCTATGAATGTGGTTATAAAGGTGAGTTCTCATGTACCTCTAAAGGCTTTGTATGCCCTGCATGTGGTAACTCAAACCCTAATAAGGCTTCAGTAATTAGACGTGTGTGTGGTTACCTTGGTGCACCTGATACCAGACCATTTAATGCAGGTAAGCAAGAGGAAGTGCGTAGACGTGTTAAACACCTTAACAGCAATCCAGTTGATTAAAGAGTGCTAGTAACACATAAAACTTAACACACAAAATATAAATCATAAAAAAAGATCCTAGGTTAAAGTGACCTAGGATTTTTTATTGTTGTTATAGTTATATATTGGATTGTTTGATTTCTTGTTTTATGTTTTCCCAGTTTTTACTTATTAGTAATTAGCAATAGAGTTTTCACCATAACGACTCATGGCATTCTCATATTGTATATTAATATTTGAAGGGGTTAAGCCTAATCGTTCAAGGGTATTGATTAGCTCATCTTTTTCTTGTTCTCTAACGTTTACTTTAACCCAGTATCTATTGGCTTGTGACCATATAAAGCGCATTTGTTTTAATTTATCTTTAATATCGTAGGTATTACCAGTTAAAGCAATAACGTAGGTATTCTCAAAAACATTATGGTATAAATCAGCTAGAGCATCAGGGAGCTGATTTAAGATAAATGCTAAAGCTTGGCAATCTACTATGGCTCTATGTGCCTCATAAAAATAACCAAGTTTATAAGCAATAAACTCTTGCTTATAAGAGTTAAAGCCATATTTATCCCAATTAACATCCTTAATAGAGCAGGCCCAAGGATAGTTAGTTAATTGCGGAAATCTGCGCTCAAAGAACTTTCTGTCAAATGCTGCGTTATGGGATACAATCACCGGAAAACTTTGATTTGCATTATCACAGCCATTAATAAATGATGCTACCTCTTGAGTGGTAATATACTGACCTCGAACCATATCATCAGTAATACCAGTAAGCTCAGTAATCTTTGGGGAAATTTTTATGCCAGGATCTTCGTATTTATCAAAAATTCCATTAATCTCAACAATCTTCTGCTGCTTAGGGGAGTAACTTACCTTAAGCATGGCAAGTTCAATTACTTTATCATTTATAAAGCTAAGGCCTGTGGTCTCAAAATCAAGAATAATCATTGGGATACTATCATCACTAACAGTTGATAATAGTATCGGAAAACTTGCATTTTCATCGATAGTAGTTAATGGAATACGTTCAAGCACCTTATAGTTATTAGGATTTAGCTGTATTTTTGCGACTAACTCATTTACTTTCTTTTGATCTACTACATTCATTCTTCTTTAGGAAATTCCTTTTTTATTATTTATTTGTTATTTTGTTTATTTGTCTGTTGTGTCTTACAGGTTTTGACTTCCCCCCTACAACATATCGTGTTTATAGCGCACATTAGCACTGAGATATTTAACCTTTAATTTAACCCTGTTGTGATCATAGAGGTTTTGTAAAAAATTTATTTCATGCTCCACATACTCTAAACGTAACACCATTTTATACCAAACTTTTTGGGAGCGGTCCCAATGATAGGCACTTTGCTTTAAAACATCTTTAATCTCATAAGGAGCGCCAAAAGCATATATTACCGCTCCTGTTGGCTCAAGAGCTCGTAAAATCTCTTTAAATGCCCCATTTACCTCAATTAACACCCAAGCTAAGGCTAAAGTTTCATCTAAAGCAGTTTTTTTAGTAAAGAAGTAACCTCTACTAAGTAATATTGAGGTAAGCTCTAAACTTCTAATACTATTATCTAAACATCGCCAAGGTATTTCACGCAAACTACTTACCCAATTAAGGTTATTAAATAACGGAAATTTTTTCTCAAAAAATTGCCTTTCAAACATCGCATTATGGCAGACAACTAACGATACCCCCGCTAAAAACCTAGCCGTTTCATCTTGGTCAAGTACTCTGCCTGCTAAATTATCATTATCAAGACCGGTTTGGAGCATTACCTTATCGCTAATACGTACCCTTGGATCCTCTATACCTCGATAAACACCAGAAATCTCAGTTATGCACCCTAGAGATGGTGAATAGCGAGCTTTAGTCATGGCAAGCTCGATAATAGTGTCTTTTTGGTAGTTTTGACCTGAGGTATATAGCTTAAGAATAACCATTAGCTGCTCATCAGTACATTCCTTAGCTAACCTTAATGGTAAATTAGCTAAAGTGGAACTCTTTACTAAAGGAATTTTACAGAGCACTCTAAAATCATCAGGTTCAGCTTTATACATACTCACAAATTCCTCTAGTGAGCTTGGAGTTGTAAATAAATTATCCATAGGCCTCCCCAAAAATTTTTACCCTAATAAATTCTTAACTTGGTATATCTTATTTAGTACCGAACAAGATTATTATAATCCATATTTAGGATATAAACTAATAATTTAATAACATAACAGTGAGTTTCTTAAAAAACTATGCTTATTTTTAAGCTTCCTTCTTAAAAGTCATTTTTTAATGTCTAGTTTTTAGACATATAATAAAAAACACTTCCTGATAAGGCAAGTATTTCTCATGACATACTCCCCACGCATAAATGCGGGGGTTTCTAGTATCAACAAATCTAGCCTACTTTTGTAGGTCTTACAA
>CALXYT010000059.1 GCA_944393045.1 uncultured Succinivibrionaceae bacterium
GAAACTGCCAATATGACTGAACAGTCTATTATTCAGCAGGCATCTCAGAGCATCTTGAGTCAGGCTAATCAGCGTCCGCAATTAGCATTAAGCCTTTTAGGGGGTTAATAGTAAACCTAAAACCTTAAAAGCTATAAAACATCAGAAGGTCTCGCAAGAGACCTTTATTTTTTGGTGATAGGGATTGTTTTAGTGATATTATTGGGTAGTTTTTTCGGAGAATATTTAGGTTCTTAATTTTTTGAATTGAGTAATAAATTAAAAAACTGGTATAAGCCTAACCTACACCAGTTCTGTTAGCTGTATAATCGATCGTATGGAACAGCTTTAGGTTACATATTCTGCAAAGTAAATCATTAGAATAGTTTAACTATTTTAACGTAAACCAAGGATCCAAACAATGAAAAAAAAACGTTCCGGATCACACTTTAAAAAAACGTTTTCTTAAAAAGGAAAATTTAAGAAGTTTTTTAAATTTACGCTACCGGCAAGAGTTTTTAGGAAAGGATTCTCTGTTACTTTAGGTGATATATAATAGACTTATGATAAGCTTTTGCATTTTTATCTTACCTTTTATAAAGAGATGAGCTTATGAGAATTGCTAAAACCGAAAAACCAAGTAATTGCCATTATTATGTAATTGTGGATTATAAAGATATCAATAGTAAAAAAGTACCATAAACTCTATATGCATTAGGCTCAGCACAGGTGACAGCTAAAAAATACCAGGTAGCTGTCCTTTAAAGTGATGTCCAGAGTCTGTCACCATACTTAATAAAAAAGCTCAGGAAGCCAAAGATAATCATGAGCGCAGTATTTCCTTAACTTATTCAGAAGAGATAACACAGAGCGCAGATAATCAAATATATGATGTTGTCTACTTAATATTTGATAATATTTATTATAGTTTAGGGATAGATGCTCTTTTTGCTAAACTTTCAAGTGGTAGTGACAATACCTGTAAAAAAATGATGCTTTTTATGTAAATAAGGCTATTATAAGCATGTTCTATAGTGCTTTACTTAATCCTTTTGATAGGTTTGTTGCTTTTAACAATAAAACTGATTGCATAGAGACGCCCTTTTCAGAGAACTTTACCTTATCAAAAGCTAATATTTATAAAGCACTTGCTTTTTTACAAGCTAACAATGTAGTTATACAGGATTTTTTACAATCATATGGAGATGGTATTTTAAGTAATTACTATAAAAGTAATAATATTACTCTTAAAAAGAATTTAAAGAGATTTTGGCAGAGATTATACTTCAAATCACCCCAAATTACCCTTATGAAAGTGAAGCTAAGCATACTAGAAACACTCTTGGGAATGAAGGAAGATTCTCTTTAAAAGATTTTAAGTCGTCTTACCTACTATTAACTCAAATAACTATTCTTTTATTAAAAAAATACGTATTGCACTTCAAAAGTACCGTAATAATGAACTTAAAGGTAACAGAAAAAGAGAAATAATTTAGTTTGAATCTGATTGGGGTTTGTGATTTGTTTGGGTTTTATTTATTTTTATAAGCCCTTAATCTTGGTACTTTGCGTCTCTTTGCGTACAGCTATGGTCATTCTTACTATGCAAACTAACTTTGCATCATCATTAGTAATGCGAATCTCCCAGACTTGAGTGGTAGCCCCAATAAAAACGGCAGTAGCTTTTGCGGTAACAGAACCTGATTTTACGGCTCTAAGGTGGTTGGCGTTAATATCAAGACCTAAGCATACAAAACCCTCTTTAGCTGCCATATTGGCGGCAACTGATGCCACAGATTCAGCTAAGGCAACAGATGCTCCACCATGAAGCAGCCCCATTGGCTGAGTAACTTTATCTGTTATAGGCATTGATGCCATTAAGTAATCATCACCAATGTTAGTAAAGGTAATGCCCATATGCTCCAGCATACAGCCTTTTGAGAGATTATTTAAAATATCTAGGGTAAAATCTTTTTGCCAAATTGCCATTTTTATTCTTTGTCGTAAGTCTTAGTACGCTGATGATCTGATTTCTCTGATGAGGAGAGCTGATTTTTTATTAAGGCATCAATCAGAGCCGCATTAGATCTTCCTAAGGAAGATACTGCCCCCATAGTTGCCTCGTAATTAGTATTACCACTATCATTCAGCTCAGTATCCTTAGCATCATCTGATAAGGTAAAGGTAGCGCCCTTTGCGACATTATCATTGGCCTCTTCAATTACATCTTCCAAATCTTCTAGCAGTTTCTTTAATGTTTGGGTGGTTACTGGTTTGGAAGCCATGCTTACCATACCAACTTTACGGCACTTAATACGCTCTTCATCTGAGCTGTTAGCAGTCAGGGCAACTATTGGGAATGGGGCAATCTCGGTCATAATATGCTTAGTTGCCTCAATACCGTCCATAACTGGCATATGTAAATCCATAAGTATTAAATCTGGTTTTTGTTCTTTAACCTTCTCAATTGCCTCAATACCATTATTAGCCAACATTATCTTATGACCAAGTTTCTCAAGCATGGTCTTAATAACAAATTGGTTAATCTGCGAATCTTCTACCAGAAGGATATTATAATGACGCTCCTTATGCACAACGGCTTTTCTGATAGCCTTAGCACCAATAATGGTTGTTGTTGGAACTTTACATGGTATCTCAAACCAGAAGGTAGAACCTTTACCAAGTACGCTCTTAATACCAATCTTACCGCCCATATGCTCAACTAAGCGCTTACAAATGGCAAGCCCAAGTCCTGTTCCACCGAATTTACGGGTAATAGAACCATCAAGCTGTACAAATGGTTTAAATAAATCCTCTAAATGTTCACTCGGAATACCGGTGCCGGTATCCTTTACCTGAAACTTCAAACGATTTTCATAGCGCTCAGCTGTTACTACCACACTACCTTCTTTAGTAAACTTAATAGCATTATTTATTAAGTTAAAGAGGATTTGTGATAAACGATGCTGATCCCCTACTATCATCTGTGGGAAGTTATCGCTAATCTTACATTTTAATTCAATGCCTTTCGCTTCTGCCCGCTCCTGCATTTGGATAATGGCAGAGTTAATCGCAAACTTTATATCAAAACTTATATTCTCAAGCACCATAGCTTGCGATTCAATCTTTGATAAATCCAAGACATCATGTAAGATAGTTTGCAGTAAGGAGGCACTTTGCGATACATGCTTAATATAAGAACGCTGCGTTTCATCGATATTTGTCTGCTCAAGTAAATCAAGCATACCTAATATTGCCTGAAGTGGAGTTTTTATTTCATGACTCATTACCGCCAAATATTCACTCTTTGAGCGGTTGGCAATCTCTGCCCCATCACGAGCCTTTTGCAAATCAAGGGTTTGCTGAAATTCTCTTGTTACATCTAAGATAGTTCCTCGATACCCTAAAAATTCGCCATTATCAGTAAATACCGGCTCTGCTGTAACTCTCCCCCAAAATACACC
The DNA here is from genome assembly GCA_944393045.1 of uncultured Succinivibrionaceae bacterium. Classification (GTDB taxonomy): domain Bacteria; phylum Pseudomonadota; class Gammaproteobacteria; order Enterobacterales; family Succinivibrionaceae; genus HGM20899. The sequence goes on from CALXYT010000059.1 coordinate 3,444, forward strand.
ACGCATTGATTTTATTGGAAGTTCTATTTCTCTTAATACCGCATGAGAGTTTGTTTGCTCTTTTAACCTCTCTAAAAGCTGTGGAGTTTTAGTAAGTAGTTTCTCATCAAAAATACTATAAAGATGTTTGCCAATTAAATTTTTATAATCAAAGTAGTTTTTGGGCATGGCAGAAGAATCAAGACCTTCTAAAGGAAGAGGAATAAATTTTAAGTCTTTATCCGTATACCAAAAATTCTCATTTGAAAGTCGTCTAAAGGAACGTAATTTCTCTTGATACTCAATAAGTTCATGGGTGCGGTGTTTTACAGCCTCCTCAAGCTGAGTACGATACTCAATATTCATAACAGCATGAGCAAATACCGACTGAAAAACTCGAATATTCTTTTTAATAAACAAATCAAATGTTAACGGTAAATGGTGTGTACAAACAAAGAGTAATTGCGAACCTTGTAAAAGTAACGGCAGTAAAATAACGCTACGGGTTAAATGAATAAAGCCTGAATCTTCACTTTTAAAGCCAGGAACAATAGAGGGGTCATTTAAAACTATAATCTCATCATCAAGCGCCCTTAAAATCTCCCCTTGGCACTGCCAGTTATGACGAGCAAGCGCAGGATGTGAGGCATAAATAACATCAATCTTATCAGGAGTATCAAGGCTTCTTGATAAAAGAACCACCTGCTCAAAGTAAATAATTTTTTTTAAGGAGTTTATTAAGATGGCATACTTTTGTTCTAAGTTACTGGCATCAGCAAGCGCCTTAAACATTAAAAATATCTGCTCGTGATTGCTATGAGCTAAGTTCTCACGATCATAAGCAAATTCTGCTTCTAACCTTGTACGGTGGAGCAGATTTTCCAGTTGCCTTATTCTTAACTCTAAATCATTCATGACCTCGAGCCTCCGCCTGCTCATAGAAGCTTACTGTTGCCACAGAGTAATTACCTAAGATTATAGGATCGGTAATATCTTTACCAATTTCCCCAACGGAAGAAATTACGACATAATTATCTACTAAATGCTGCGTACGGACGATATCAACTACTTGAGATTTAAAGGTTTTGGCATTATTACCAATCCCAAAAAATTCGCACATAATATGAAATTGCGCTAACACATTACGATAGTCATAAGCTTTTTTAACAAAGAACATCTCGGACAGACGTGAATTATCTGCATGCATTAGCATAACCTCATCACCAATTTCCCACTGATAATTTGTAGCTATTCCTCGATTATCAGTGATGCCATTTATAATGGTTACATTATAAAGGATCTCATTGGTGATTGAGTTTTGAGGTTTGCCAATCATCACATACTGCTTTAGGCGATTTATAACTCTAGTAATCTCAAGTATATCCATTTTAGTGCTATCTACCCCTTCCCAGCGACAGATTAAATCAGCTGCAGGCTGGTTATTCAGTTCAATGATTTCTTTACCAGATGCTCTTGTTACTCGTGCTTTTAATTCTAAAGGTTCACTTATGGAGTAAAGCTCTACCTCAACCTCGCATTTTAAATATAAAAATGCCATTAAATAGGAAGATTTATTAACAATTATCTCATCTTGGGTAAATAGTTTGGAGCCAAACTCCTCATTACCAACTCCACCACCTATAAGGGCTGTATGTACCCCTAAAATCTCTTCAAACTGCTTACAAAAACGAGTAATGATATCAGTTGTGTAATGAACAATGATTAAATCAGGAATAACCCCCTGACGCTTAGCATCAGTAGCTGCTTTACGGACGTTTTCAGCGATTTTTAAGTTAGTTAAATTTGTAGTATCGCAAATCGTGCACCCAAAACAGCTTTTTTTATCATAGTAAGCAATAACAAAGATGCCGGTTTCAGTATGAAAATTCGAAGGTTTCTGGACCGCAAAACGGGATTTTTTAGGTTCAGGGGAAGATGCTGACGCAAAACCAATAAGATTTTTTTCATCAAAAGTACCTACGGAAGTCCCTACTCCAATAAACTTTGCCAGAGGAAACTGCTCTTTTAAAGCACTTTTTAATTTAGCACAATCAAAAGCCTGATAGAAATAAACCTGTAAAAAATCAGGTTCATCAGAGGATTTCTCCAATAATTGTGCTTTAATCTCAGAAATTGCAGTAGCTTCTTCTTTTTGAATACTGCTAACTGTAAATATCTGCATATCTCTTATCTTCCTCTATTCTTGTTCACTTTGAATCATACTATTGGGCTACTAAAGACTGAGTATCAATAGTCTTAATTTCAGCTACTGTATCTTCTAATACCTGCATAAGTTTTTTGATATCAGTAGTTAATAATGCCAACTCCACATGCTCTTTACAACGAGCATCGATACTTTTTGCTAAAACTAAAGCATCTTGCGCCCCATAAGTGGCACTTACCGATTTTAAGGTATGAGCCTCAAGGGCAATGGCATCATAGTTTTGAGTATCTAAGGCGTTTTTTATATTATCAATTGTACTAATAGTATCCTCAATATAGACTCCTATTAGTGTATTTAAAACCTCAGGACCAAGATCTGTCGCAAGGTTATGTAATACCAGTTTATCAATCAACATGAATCCCCCAAATTTGTAGACAATTTATTTGGTTATTTGTTTCAAATAATTTAGAACCTGTAAGTAGTTTTTTTGCTAAAACAAAGTACTAAGATGACACAAAAAAGTAAAATAAAATTGTTACAATATTGATTTTGTGCTAACTGTCAGCGTCTTAAGTTATTATAATTTTTTAGTAATGTAATTTTTTAGCTGCTGTTATAAGCTATTTTCTCATTTATTTAAATCTTTGAGATTTTATTTCTCATAAGAATCTGACTTTATGTATATCAAATCACAACTACCGACAATAAACAACTATCATTTACGTTTTAAAGCTCCGAATTTGACTTTTATTAAAATTCTATCATGAATAACTCTTTCTATGCTTATATTTTTCCCAAATTTAAGCAGCAGCTATCATAAGTGGCATTTTTTAGGGAAAAAAGATCTTTTTTGGTTTGGGTGAGTGTGTAGTTATATTTGAAGAGGTGGTGGAATATGTAAGGAAGATATTCCTTACATATTCCACAAAAAAGCTTGTGTTTTTTAGTTTTAAGTTTTTAGTTTGTTTTTTGAGAACTGTATGTTTGTTCCCTTCTTACTTATAACTTAGCACTAAACTCATAGCCAATTTTACGAATAACAGAGCCGTCTTTCTGCCATTTGTCAAGTTTACGGTATAAAGTACTGGAGTTTACATCTAACGCTTTAGCAGCTGCAACAACACTTCCCTCAAAAACTGCAATAGCAGCCAGAATATAGTGCTTTTCAATCTCGCTTAACGGCACAATTTCATTTGGTTTTGAGGGGGTAAACAGCCCTTTAGCAGCAAGTGAATCAATACTTAGCTCATGCGTGAAACCGGCAGCAAGAGCTACTTTAGTTGTTTGCATCTCCTGGTTTTGAGGTTTCTTTACAAGATCCAGCTCTTCATAACCATTAAGCTCATCTTCCTTAGGAAGCATAATTCTTGAAAGAACTTCATCATCATATAAAACTATGGCACGCTGAATAACATTTTGGAGTTGTCTAACATTACCAGGCCAGTGGTAATGTAAGAGAAATTCCTGCGCATCAGGGGCAATATACTTAAAATGCTTCTTTTCTTCTCTTGCAAAACGCTCTAAGAATTTTTGGGCAATTAGCACCGCATCTTTATCACGTTCTCGTAATGGTGGTAAATGAATCGGAATAACGAAAAGGCGATAAAATAAATCTTCTCTAAATCTACCTGCCTTTACCTCTTCCATAGGGTTTTTATTAGTAGCGCAGATTATTCTGACATCTACCTCCTCAACTCTTGAGGAACCTACTTTCTGAAACTTAGAACTTTGCAAAAAACGTAAAAACTTAGACTGTAAATCTAAATCCATTTCACAAAGCTCATCAAGGAACAACGTTCCTCCATGAGCTTGTGACACGGCACCTTGCCTGTCACTGGTCGCACCGGTAAAAGCACCTTTTACATGCCCAAAAATCTCGCTTTCCATTAGTTCTTTAGGAATGGCAGCACAGTTAATAGCAACAAATTTACCGGTGCGTTCCGTATTAAGGTTATGCAAAGTTAGAGCTGTAACTTCTTTACCAGTACCACTTTCACCTGTAATAAAGACAGAGGCTTTAGAATTACCTATACGTCTTATTTTATTGTAAATCTCCTGCATGGCCGGTGACTTACCAATAAAATCGCCAACTGCTTTGGAATTAGAATTAATACTGGTAAAATAGACATTAAGCTCTAGTTTCTCTATGGCATTTTTTAAGGTAGTGCATAGACGGTTGGCATCAATTGGTTTTTCTAAAAAGTCATAAGCACCCAGGCGCATAGCCTCAACGGCATAATTAACAGAGCCATTAGCAGTCATTACAATAGTAATAACATCATGGTGCTTTTGGTTAATGACTCGCAAGATATCCATTCCTGTCATATCAGGAAGTTTTAAGTCTAGAAATACGATATCAGGTGGAAACTCATTTAATGTTGTTAAAGCCTCTTTACCGGTATATGTTTGCATTACTTCTACTTTGAAGTTTTTAGCAATAACACTTTGGTAAAAAACACTTAATGGTCGAGAATCTTCCACAATTAAAATTCTTGGAAGTGAATTATCAACTGACATACCTGTTTATCTTCCCAAATATCAAAGTTACTTATTGGGTAAAAATGTAATCCTAAATATCAAAGCTAACTTTAAAAGGTTTAAGATTTAAGGGGAAAAGCTTAGAAGGTTATGTTTTTTATTTGTTTTAAGTTTTCTATTTGTTTTAAGTTTATTATTTAATAAGCTTCTAAGTTTTTTTCTTTAAAGTTATAGCTCCTATCCCTTTTTTAACTAAAAAAATAACAATATTATAAAAATTAAGCAAGTGCTTAATGATGTTAAATGATAAACATGGGGCAAATATCGATTTTATGGCTTAAATCAAGTGCCGCTGAAGACGGTAATAGGGATGCGATTGGTTTTACATTTACATCTACAAAGTAAAGCCTGGCAATATCAGTTACTACCAGGGTTTTATAATCAGGAGCAATAACCTCCGTGGGTTTTTGGGGAGGTTTATGGCTGTAACTTGTTTTTGACTGTTATCGCTTACGGTATCGCTATTATTCTTAAACAGCTCTAAGTAAAAAGGAATATCGGTATAACTTTCTAAAAGCATTGTTTTTTGAGTAATTAGTAAATCTTTACATCATAATCTTTTAATGTGTTTTGCTCTTTCTTAACTGCTTGCTCCATATCCAGCTCTAATCCTTTTTTATTTATCATTTACCTTTATCTATTTGGAGTATTGACTTAAAGGGAGCTCCAATTATTACCCTTTGCCTGGCTCTTTATTTTGGTCATTAACTTTTTTGATAAGGAATTATTAAACCACCAGCGATGTAACCCAATGAACAATATTACAAAAATTGAGTAAAAAGTTTATGTTTAGCTTTTAATTTAGTTTTGAGGGAGACATTTTTCAGATATAAACTTAGGAAGATGAGAACTTCTCAGTTAGTGGGTGGTTTTAATGTTGAGACTAGAGTCATGGTTAAGACTAGGTTTTGATTTAGAATTTATGTTTTTCCTATATTAAAACTTTTGGAAAGTTATTAAGCTATTGCTAAAATGTTGAATTTTAGTAAAATACCATAAACTACTAACAGGATATTTTAGATACTTACATACATTACTAAAAAGTTATCAGTTATCCTTTTTAGGATTGGAAAGACGAATTTAAGTTTACTTAAATTTGGGTTACTGTAACTTTTTATAATAACAAGAAGAATAATCACAATGGAAAGAAGGATTCTGCTCACTGAATGCCCTGATGCCAAGGGACTTATTGCAAGGATTACAGGTGTTTGTTTTAAGCATCAGTACAATATTATTAAAAACGACCAGTTTGTATCTTATGAAGATGAAAGATTCTTTATGAGAACTGAGATTGAAGGTCAGTTTGGTAATAACTCCGCCTTTATCAATGAAGTAACACAAGCCATACCAGAAGGTGGTAATGTTAAGCTTGTGCCTGTGCGCCGTAAAAAGATCCTTATTCTTGTTACCAGAGAATCTCATGTCTTAGGGGATCTTCTCATGAAAAGTTATTCAGGGGCCCTACCCTTTGACATTGTGGGAGTAATTGGCAACTATGATTTACTTGAAGATTTAACTAAAAGATTTGATATTCCATTTATCACCGTTTCTCATGAAGGCTTAACTCGCGAAGAACATGAACAAAAAATGCTTGAGACTATCAAGCAATTTGATTTTGATTATGTGGTGCTTGCTAAATATATGAGAATACTTACCCCAAATTTTGTGAATAGTTTTGAGAAAGGGGTACTTATAAACATCCACCATTCATTCTTACCAGCCTTCATCGGGGCCAAACCTTATAAACAGGCTTTTGACCGAGGGGTGAAGATTATTGGTGCTACTGCGCATTTTGTGACAAATGACCTTGATGAAGGCCCTATTATCTGCCAAGACGTTATTAAAGTAAGCCATAACTACAGTGCAGATGATATGGCAAGAGCTGGTAGAGATGTTGAACGCCAGGTACTTACCACAGCGCTAAGCCACGTTATTGAAAATAAAGTATTTATTCATGGAAATAAAACTATTGTCTTTTAAGCGCCGGGATTTAAGTTTGTTTTAGGTTGCTGTTAGGGAAAGCTTTAGCCCTGGTTGCTTATTCTGGTAGATTACTTCTGTCAGTAATTTTTATAGGTTATGTTTGAGAGGAATTAAAGATAACCTGTTATATATGACATACTCCCCACGCATAAATGCGGGGGTTTCTAGTATCAACAAATCTAGCCTACTTTTGTAGGTCTTACA